>JAJYGW010000236.1 GCA_021790615.1 Actinomycetes bacterium
CGCCTGCCTCACCCGCCCCGTTCCCGGGCTCCCTTGTCAGCCTCAGACGAGCTCTGCTGCCTCCACGGCGGCGAGGGCGTCGAACGCCGCGGAGGCGTCACCGAGCGCAACGGCAGTGAGCCCGACCGGTGAGAGGAGCGTCCGGGCGGCGCGGTTGACCTCTTCCCGGGTCGCAGCGGCGAGACCCGCGGCGTGGCGGGAGAGGTGGTCCGGCTCGGAGCCAGTCGAGAGGAGCGAGGCGAGCTGGCTCGCCAGGCCGGCCTGGGTCGAGAGCGCGAAGGCGAGCGTGCCGAGGGCGTAGCGGCGAGCGCCCTCGACCTCGGCCTCGTCGAAGCCGAGCGCGACCGCCCTGCCGAGCTCGTGGCGGAGGGCCACGAGGGCCGGTGCCGTCACCTCGGTCCCGACGTCGAGGGTGATCGAGAACTGGCTCGCTACCGACGCGTGCGAGACGCTCGACCGCGGGGAGTAGGTGTAGCCGAGACGCTCGCGAAGGCTGTCCACGAGGCGCGAGCTGAACATCCCGCCGAAGGCGAGGTTCGCGAGCGCCGCCGCCGGCCACTCCGGGCTGTCGCGCCGGGGGGCCCGTCGGGCCAGACGGAGGTTGGTCTGGACGGCTCCCGGCCGGTCGTGGAAGCGGAGCGGCCCCGCGTGGGGCGGGAGGGGCGTGGGGAGCGGGGGGCCGCCCGGTGCAGGCCTCGACAGCCACGGGCCGAGCTGGTCGAGGACCATCTGCTCGGCCGAGCCGGTCTCCAGCGCCCCGGCGAGCACCAGCACGGCTCGCCCGGGCGAGACCAGGGAGCGGTGCAGCTCGCGGACCGCGCGTGCGCTCACCCGTCGCAGCGCGCTCGGTCGCGGGAGGGGGGCGCCATAGGGGTGCCGGGGGTAGAGCTGGCGGCGCAGGGCTTCGTCGGCGAGCACGTCGGGCTGGCTCTGCGCGAGGACGATCTCCTCGGCGAGCCGGTGCCGATCGGCGACGACCGCCGCGTCGGGGTAGGTCGCGCCCACGAGGATCTCGCAGAGGAGCCCGAGGAAGGCCGGGAGGTGCTCGGCGAGGCACGACCCGCCGATGGCGAGCCCGTCGTCGGAGACCCCGGCCGAGAGCTGGCCGCCGAGTGCCTCGATCGCCGCGGCGAGGGTGGCGCGATCCTTGTCCCCCGCCCCGGCGAGGAGGGACTCCCCGAGGACCATGGCGGGGGCCGGGCGTTCGAGGAGCGCGCCGGGGAGGGGGATGCGGAGGCGGAGCTGGACCATCGGGACGGTGGGGCGCGCCACGAGCGCGCCACGCGCGCCGCCCGGGAGCTCGACGAGCGCCGTCTCGGGGGCCGTCGGGACGGCGAGCGGCCCGGCGTCGGGGCGTGCGGTGGCGCTCACTGGCGTGGCCCCTCGGGGCTCGGCACGACCTCGAGCAGGGCGGGCTGCTGGTCGAGCAGGTCCCGGGCGGCCCGGCGCACCTGGTCGGGAGTGACTGCGGCGACGAGCTCCGGGAGCGCCGCGGCGAGCTCCGGCCGGGCGTGGATGATCTCGCTGTCGCCGAGGCTGAGCGTGCGGCTGAGGAGCTGGTCGACCTCCCGCCAGTGTCGTCCGGCGTCCTGGGCCGCCACGCGTGCGAGCTCGGCCTCCGTCGGCCCCTCGGCCGCGAGGCGCTCGATCTCCTCTCCGACCGCGCGGAGCAGCTCGTCCGCGCTGCGGAGGCCCGGATGGAAGAGGATCACCTGGAGGAGCACGGGGTCGCGGGCCGAGAACGGGTCACCGAGGAGTCCCACCTGGCAGCCGAGGTCGGTCACGACCGCCTCCCGGTGCACGAGGCGCTCGCGGAGGCGGCTCGCGTCCCCATCCGAGAGGAGATCGGCGAGGACCACCGAGGCGAGGTAGGGCTCGAGCTCGGTGACCGGGTCCGGAACCCGGTAGCCCGCAGCGAGCGCGGGCGTCGGGGCGAGCGGGTCGGGGAGCGCACGACGGCGCAGCTCGGTGTGGCGGGGCTCGGCGAAGCTCCCCCGGGTCGGGCGCGGGCCGCCGGCGATGTCGCCGAAGTGGCGCTCCACGAGGTCGAGCGTGGCCTCGGGCTCGCAGTCACCGGCGACGACCAGGACGGCGTTGGCGGGGGTGTAGTAAGTGCGGTAGAAGTCGGCGGCGTCCTCGAGGGTCGCGTGCTCGAGGTCGGCGAAGTCCCCGTAGCCGTTGTGCGCGTTCGCGAAGGTGTCGAAGGCGAGCGCCGGGAGCGGGATCCAGGGGAAGCCACCGAAGGGCTGGTTGAGCACGTTGACGCGGATCTCCTCCTTCACCACCGCCACCTGGTTGTCGAGGTTCTCCTGGGTGAGTGCGAGGCGGGCCATGCGGTCGGCCTCGAGCCAGAGCGTGAGCTCGAGGGCCGGCGCCGGGACAACCTGGTAGTAGGCGGTGAGGTCGGGGCGGGTGTGCCCGTTCATCACCCCGCCGGCGGACTGGACGAGCCGGGGGTGCTCGGCCTTGCCCACGTGCTCGGACCCCTGGAACATCAGGTGCTCGAACAGGTGTGCGAAACCAGTCCTCCCCTCGGGCTCTGAG
>JAJYGW010000210.1 GCA_021790615.1 Actinomycetes bacterium
GTCCACCCAGCCGGTGCCCGCCTCGCCAGGCCCGCTCGCGCACGGCTCCTGCGTGGTTGCCGACGATCGCCCACTTGGGTCTCCTCGGTGGCCTCCTCCCCCACATCGCCCCGTCGTCCGCGAAGCAGACTTGGCCGACGGCCGCCTCGGCGCCTGGGAGGCAGTTGGCCTCGAGGTGCCCCACCGCCTCCTCTCGAAGGCGCGCGATATTCCGCTCCGGATGATCCGGGCGCTCTTCGACGCCCGTTGGGAGGGCCGACGGCCTGCTCGGCGTCCCGGGAGGCAGCCGTCGTGAGAGTCGTCCCGCGCTCGGCTCGCCATGTGCCGGGTGAGCCCAGCCGACGGCGCGGCACCACGTGAGCGCGACGAAGGGGGCGCCTGCAGTCGGCGACGACGCGACCGCGCCGAGTCGCAGGAGGCCGTTCCTGCTCGCCCTCCGCCCCTACTTCCGCCAAGTGGCCGGGCTACTCGTGGTCGGCTCGTTCGCCGGGATCCTGATGAACGTCGCCATCGTGCTGCCGGCGGTGTTCCTCGGGCGGGCGATCAACACCGTCTTGGCTTACGAACGGCACAGGGCGAGCAGCGGGAGCGTCACCGATGCTGCTGCCCTTTTCGTCGCGGCCACGGCGGCGACCCAGCTTCCCCGCATCGCCAAGCGGTACTGGCTCGGCCTTGCTCGCAACCGCCTGAGGGCGAACGTGCGTGCCGACGCGCTCCGCGGTGTGCTCGCCTGGCCGATGGACCGCCTCGCCGCCATGTCGGTCGGGGGCGTCATGGCACGGGTGATCGGCGACGTCGAGGTGCTCGGCACCGGCGTTGGCGAGGTCATCGTCGAGACATGGGACACCCTGCTCTTCTCGGCGTCCCTCATCGCCGCGATGTTCGTCTACGACCCGACGCTGGCTGCGATCGCCCTGTCCCCTGTTCCGGCGGCACTCTGGCTCGCGAAGGTTGCCGGGCGACTCGTCGCGCAGCGCACGGTGACAGCCCGCCAGTCCGACGCGGACCTCACGACGGTGTTGCACGAGCAGCTCGGAGGTCTGCGCCTGCTACGTCTGGCAGGACGCGCCCGTACCGCCACCGACCGCGTCGGGCTCTTGGCAGGGCGGCAAGCGGGTGCCGAACTCGATGCCATCCGCCTCGACGAGGCACTGTCGGCCATCTACACGGCGCTGCTGAGCGCTGGCGTCTTCTTCGTCATCTGGCTCGGGGGCCGCGACGTGGCCGCCGGTCAGCTGAGCGTCGGCGGTCTCGTCGCCTTCTTGCAGCTCTTCGTCCGCTTCGTCACCCGAGCGCCGCGTATCCCGCAGATGGCGAACCGAGTGCAGGCGGCCGGAGCTGCCCACACGCGTCTCGAACCTCTGCTGGCGCCGGCGCCCGAGCTCTCGATGGAGCCTTCATGGTCTTCGTTCCAGACGGCGCACGTAGCCGGCCTTGCTGTCGCGCCAGTCGAGCCACCGCCCCGGGACGCAGCTCCCGCGAGCCTCACGTTCGAGGGCGTCAGCTTCACCTACCCCGGCGGTCGCCGCGCCCTGGCACACTTCGACCTCGAGGTGCCGTCCGGCGCCTTCGTAGCCGTGACCGGCCCGGTCGGCTCGGGAAAGAGTGCCCTCGCGCGCCTCGCAGCGGGGATCCACCCGCCCGACCGGGGCCAGGTCCTCATCGACGGCACCCCGGCAGTCCTGCTCTCCCCCAACCAACGCGCCCGACGCGTCGGCTACCTCAGCCAGGAGCCCCGCCTCTTCTCAGGCAGCGTCCTCGACAACATCCGGCTGTCCGCCGATCCGGCGGAGACCACCGAGCCCAACGCCGCCGAGCGGCGAGCGGTCTCGCTCGCCGCCCTGGACCGCGACGTGGAGGCGATGCCGGAGGGCCTGGCCACGGAGATCAGCGAGCTCGGAGCTCGCATCTCGGGCGGACAGCGCCAGCGCATCGCCCTAGCCCGCGCCCTCGGAGCCGGGGGGCGGTCACCCGCCCTCCTGGTCCTCGACGACCCGTTCTCGGCCGTCGACGTACACACCGAGGCCGCCATCGTCGCCGGGCTGCGGAGAGCGCTCGGCGGGGGCGCCCCGGACGGCGAGCGGGCGACGGTGCTGCTGTTCAGCCACCGCCTCGCCGCCTTCCCCCATGCTGACCGGGTGGTGGTTCTCGACGCCGGCCGCCTCGAGGAGGAGGGGACCCATACCGAGCTGCTGGCAGCAGGCGGCCTGTACGCCCGCATCTACCGCGCCCAGGCCCGTTTGTCGATGGCCGGTCCCACGCAGCCGAGCGGAGGCGGCCGATGAGCAACGTCGAGGTGCTCGGCACACCCGCCGCGGCTCCGACCGAGGGCCTCTGGCACAAGGTTGCTGCCCTCGTCTCGCCCTGGCGGCGGCAGCTCGTCGTCGTGGCGGCCTGCATCGTGGCCTCGGCACTCGCCGAGCTGGTGCCGCCCTTCGTGGTGCGCTTCGTCGTGAACCACGACCTCGTGCCGAGGCGCACAACGGGCCTTCTCCTCGCAGCCGCCGTGTACGTGCTGGCCATCGCAGCGGACTCCG
>JAJYGW010000343.1 GCA_021790615.1 Actinomycetes bacterium
GTCGCGCTCGCGGACGAGGAACTTGACCGAGTTTGCCTGGTCGGCGAGGTCCATCGAGACGACCGCGACGCGCGACGCGCGATCGCGACGACGACCGGCACAGATCGCGAATGCGGTCGGGGCGTCGCGCCGAAGTCGACTTGGTGTTCCGGGCCCGGTCCGGACTCCAGGGCTCCGGACATAGAGCCCGGATCCAGCGCTGAAAATCATGCCCTGACCTCGTGAATTGGCTCCACACCATCCACCCGTTGGTCCTCCAGGTGTGATGGAATATACGCGTGGTCACGCGTTCACAGGCTCCGCTCCCGTTGCTGCCCGCAGGGGCGCGGGCGATCGGCGAGGCGGCGGGCATCCTCGAGAACGACGAGGGTGGGGTCGTCTTCATCTGGGGCAACGCGGCCTACGCGTGGGACGCCGGCGACGAAGGCGCACGACGGTTCGCGGCGGTCCAGCTCGTGCGGACCACAACCGCCAAGCCCGGCGCGGTAGCGGCGGCCTTCTTGGTGGGGGTCGGAACGCTGTGGCGCTGGTCCAAGAGCTTCACCGAGCACGGGATCGCCGGCCTCATCGAGCACCGGCGTGGCCCGAAGCGCCCGCACAAGGTGAGCGAGGAGACCGCCCGGCGCATCCGGGCACTGCGGGCGCAGGGCAAGAGCCTGCGCGAGATCGCCGCCGCAGTCGGGCTTTCGACCTACCCGGTGCGTCAGGTGCTCGGCCTCCTGGGCGCAGCGAGCGCGAGTGCCTCGGCGCCACGTGAAGGGGCCGACGACACGACCCAGGCCGAAGGTGACAGCACCGATAAAGGTGAGCGGGACGACGCGGAGAAGAGCGCTCACCCCGAGCCCGGCCCCGAGGCTGCAGCGGACATGGGCCTACTCCCGGTGCCGCTGCCCGCGCCCCGAACGGCCGAGCGCGCCCTCGCCCGCTACGGCCTGCTCGACGAGGCGGCGCCCGTCTTCACCGAGGGAGCCGGGCTCGGGCGCCTCGGGACGCTGCTCATCCTGCCCGCCCTCGATGCGACCGGGCTCTTGGACGCGGCGAAGAGCATCTACGCCAGGATGCGCAACGGCTTCTACGGGCTCACCTCGTCGATCCTCACCCTGGTGTTCCTAGCCGTGGCTCGCGAGCCGCGCGCCGAAGGGGCGACGCGTCTTGCACCCGCCGACCTCGGGCGCCTGTTGGGGCTCGATCGGGCCCCGGAGGTGAAGACCATCCGGCGCAAGCTCGCCGAGCTGGCCGGGCGCGGTCTCGGCTCTGCGCTCGTGGCCGAGCTCGCCCGCCGTCACGCCGACACCCACCCCGAGGCGATGGGCTACCTCTACCTCGACGGCCACGTCCGCGTCTACGCCGGCAAGCGAGACCTGCAGAAGGCCCACGTGACGAGAGCCCGCATCGCCGCCCCGGCGACGCTCGAAACCTGGGCATGCGACGAGCGTGGCGACCCGGTCTTCGTCGTCACCTCGGTGCTGTCCGCCTCTCTCGTCTCCGAGATCCGCCGCCTGCTGCCTGAGCTCTCCGCCTTGGCGAACGGACGCCGGATGACCGTCGTGTTCGACCGGGGCGGGTGGTCCCCCGAGCTGTTCGCCGAGATGGTCGCCACGGGCTTCGACTTCCTCACCTACCGCAAGGGCAAGGTGAGGAAGGAGCCGAAGAGCGCCTTCAGCGAGCACACCTTCACCGAAGAAGGCATCGAGCACGCCTACGACCTCGCCGAGCGCAACGTTCGCCTGCGGCTGCCGAAGAAGATCGACGGGCGAAAGACCCTCACCGCCCGCCAGGTCACCCGCCGCCAGAGAGACGGCCACCAGACGACGATCGTCACCTCGCGCACCGGCACCACCACCGCCGAGGTCGCCCACAAGATGTTCAACCGGTGGCGCCAGGAGAACTTCTTCCGTTACGGGCGGATCCACTTCGCCCTCGACGCCCTGGACTCCTACGCCGCTGTGCCCGACGATCCCACCCGCAGCGTTCCCAATCCGCAGCGAAAGACGGCCCAAGCACGCCTGCGCAAGGCCAGGGCGACCTTGGCCCGAGCCGAGGCAGCGGTCGGTGCTGCCGCGGCCGACAACGTGGAGGCCGCGCGACCGACCATGCGAGGCTTCAAGATCGCCAACGCCACGTTGACGGCCGAGCGCAGCGCAGCACGGGCGGAGGTGGAGCGTCTGGAGGCCGAAGTGGCCGCCACGCCCACCAGGCTGCCGCTCGCCAGCGTCCGGCCCGAGGCCACCGTGCTCGACGAGGAGCGCAAGCTCGTCACCCACGCGATCCGCATGGCCACCTTCAACGCGGAGTCGGCGCTCGCGCGTCTGCTTGCTCCGCACTTCCGGACCGACGAGGCCCGCAGCCTGCTGCGCGAGGCGTTCAATACGCCGGGGGATCTTCGTGTGCACGACGGCGTCCTCGACGTCCGCCTCGACCCGCTCTCCGCACCTCGGCGCACCCGCGCTCTCGCTGCGCTGTGCGAAGTGCTGACCGAGGCCGCGACCACCTACCCAGGCACCGCGCTCATCCTGCGCTACTCGGTGAAGCCCC
>JAJYGW010000143.1 GCA_021790615.1 Actinomycetes bacterium
CGGGCAGAGCCTCGTTGGTGCCGTGGCGGCCTTCGCCGCCGCCTACCTCTCCGTGCGGTTCCTCATGAAGTACTTCCAGACCCACACGCTCTGGCCGTTCGCGCTCTACTCGGTCGTGTTCGGCCTGGCGATGGTCGTTCGCTTCGGGATCTTCTAGCCGGGACGGCGGCTGGCGGCTGGCGGCTGGCCCCGAGGCCCGACGCCAGGGCCCGGCGACGCTCAGGAGGCGACGCGCACCAGCATCTTCCCGACGTTGTCCCCGCGGAAGAGACCGACGAACGCATCCGGGGCGCCCTCGAGCCCCTCGACCACCGTCTCGTCGGCGTGCACCTTGCCCGCCCGCACCCACGCCTCCATGTCGGCGAGGAACGCCGGTCGCCGCTCGGCGTGGTCGGAGACGATGAAGCCCTCGAGGCGGAGCCGCCGGCCGATCGCGAGCGAGAGGTTCGTTGGGCCCGGGCTCGGCGCCGTGTCGTTGTACGAGCTGATCGCGCCGCAGAGCACCACGCGCCCGAAGTCCCGCATCGCCCAGAGCGCGGCCTCGAGGTGCGCGCCTCCGACGTTGTCGAAGTACACGTCGATCCCGTCCGGCGCCGCGTCACGGATCGCCCGACCGAGATCGCTCGTTGCGCGGTAGTCGATCGCCGCGTCGAACCCGAGGCGTTCGAGGTAGGCGACCTTGGCCGGCCCCCCTGCCGTCCCGATGACCCGGCAGCCGCGCTGCTTCGCGATCTGCCCGGCAGCGCTCCCGACCGCTCCGGCAGCCCCCGACACGAGGACCACGTCACCCTCCCGAGCCTTGCCGATGTCGAGCAGCCCGACGTAGGCAGTCATGCCGGGCATCCCGAGCACGCCGAGGTACTTCTCCGGTCCGACCCCCTCGGGCCGCAGGGCCTCGAGGTGGCGGGCGGGGACGACGTCGTAGGTCCGCCAGCGCAGGTTGCCGATCACCAGGTCCCCCGGCGAGAACGACGGGTCGTTCGACTGGACGATCTCGGCGATCCCGCCGCCGGCGAGGGGGGCGTCGAGGGCGAACGGCGGGACATAGGACCGGACGTCGCGCATCCGGCCTCGCATGTAGGGGTCCACCGACAGCCAGAGCGTGCGGAGCTCGACCTCGCCCGCCCCCGGGGGCGAGAGCGTGGTCTCACCTCGAGCGAAGTTCTCGGACCCGGGTACCCCGTCCGGGCGGGACGCAAGGCGGATCTCGACGACCGGACGTCCGCCGGCCCCTCCCTGACGGGAGTCACCCGCGGGAGAACCGGGGGACGAAGCGACCCCGCTACCTGCTCCCCCGTCCGCCACGCGCTCGCCGGTCTCCCCGGTCTCCCCGGTCTCCACCTCTGCCGCCACTCCAGCACCTCCCGGTCACCGGCCCACCCGGTTGCTTCCCACTCCTCTCTACCCGCTCCCCTGCCACGCGGGCGCATCGGAGCAACCTGCACGGCGTCCGTGCATGCAGCACAACCGGCGCTTCCGTGCGAAGCTCGGCCTGTGCAGCACGCCTCCCCATCACCCGAAACGTGGCACCTCCGCACCGCTCGACCCGACGACGCGGAGGCGATCGTGGCCCTCGTCCACGACCTCGCAGAGTTCGAGCGAGCGACGGAGCCACCCGCGCTGCGCGCGGACACCCTCCGTGACGCCTTGTTCGGGCCCCGGGCACTCGCAGCGGCGGACGTCGCCGTGCTCGACGGGTCCGTCGTCGGCGTGGCGGTGTGGTTCCCGACCTTCTCGACCTGGACGGGAACCCCGGGCATCCACCTGGAGGACCTCTACGTCCAGCCGATCGCCCGCCGGCTCGGCGTCGGGCGCGCGCTCGTCGCGGGACTCGCACGCCGTTGCGCCGAGCGGGGATGGTCACGTCTCGAGTGGACGGTCCTCGACTGGAACGCCTCCGCCCACCGCTTCTACCGTGCCCTCGGTGCCGCCCCGCTCGAGGAGTGGGACCTCTGGCGCCTCGACGGCGAGGCGCTCGCGCAGCTCGCCCGAGACTGACTACCGGCGGCCTCGCCAGTTCCCTGGGGCTGACCTCCGGGCCCTCGGCAGTTCCCCGGGGCTGACCTCCAGGGCCCCGCCAGTTCCCCAGGTCGGACCGGCGCCGCTACGCTCCGCACGTGGCCCAGGTGCGTGTCGAGCTGCGCGGTCCCGGGCGAGAGGCGCGCCTGCGTGCCGCGCAGTCGATCCTCACGCGCCTCGGCGGCCTCGGCGTGCACATCGCGATCTCCGCGGAGGACGAGGGCTGGCTCGCTCCGGCTCTCACCGGCCTCCTCCAAGCCGGTGCCGCCACGCTCGTGGTCGCCGAGGGCTCCGGCGTCGCGCTCGTGCGCAGCGAAGCCGCACGCCCGGACCTGGGTGCGCTCGAGCAGCGCCATGCCGCCCACACCGAGGTGCTCGTCCGTGTGACCCCGGGTGGCGCCCCGCTGCGCTGCCAGGTCGAGGGTGAGGGATGGCTCGCCGGACTGGTGCGCCGCCAGCTCGCCTCGCTGGACCTCACCGCGGCCGCTACTGGCCCCGGGACAGCTGCGCTC
>JAJYGW010000272.1 GCA_021790615.1 Actinomycetes bacterium
CTACCTGGTAGCGCCGGCTCACGAGCAGGAGCGGCTGCAGTCGGTCTTCGTCGCGATCGTCCGTAGCGTCGTCGAGGAGGCGCTCACGACGTCCTCGCGGCTCGGCAGACCTCTCGAGCCCCCGCTGCTCGTGGTGCTCGACGAGGCGGCGAACGTCGCCCCGCTGTCCTTCCTCGACACGCTGGCATAGACCGCGGCGTCGCACGGGATCCAGCTCGTGACCGTGTGGCAGGACCTCGCCCAGGTCGAGGCCCGCTACGGGTCGCGTGCGGCGACCGTCGTCAACAACCACAGGGCGAAGCTGCTCTGCTCGGGCATCGCCGACGCCTCCACGCTCGAGCAAGCGAGCCTGCTCGCCGGGGACGAGGACCACACCGTCGGCTCCTCGACGGTCGACGCCGCCGGCCAGTGGAGCCGCACGAGCAGCGTCGCGCAACGCAGGCTGCTGCCCGCAGGTCGACTTCGTTGCCTCGAGCCCGGAGAGGCGGTCCTCCTCTACGGGCACCTGCCCCCGGTTGCGCTGACGCTGCGCGCGTTCTACGAGGACAGGAGGCTCAGGCGGCTGGCCACCGAGCCGGTCGTGCGGCGAGCAGGCAGCGTCGGGGGCGCCGGTGGCGGGGGCGTCAGTGGCGGTCGACGAGCGGGGCGAGCAGCGCGCCGGCTGCTGCAGCGCCGATCGTCGACGCGAGGACGAGCCAGCGGCCCGTCTTCGGGAGCTCCTTGAAGGCGACGAGCGTCGCTGCGGCGTCGCACCCGTCGGCGAGCGCTCCGGCCTCGACGAATCGCCGCGCCTCGCCGTCGTGGGTGAGCACCAGCAGTGCCCCGAGCCCGAGGGCCAGATCCCGACCACCGAGGGTCCGTGCGAGCAGGCGGACCGAGGTGCGGCGCGCCTCGCCGGCGCCGACCCAGGGGACCGCGGGCAGCTGCGGGAGGACGAGAGCCGTCACGCCGAGGAGGGCTCGAGCGGCCGCGAGCGCCCCGGCGGCCCGGCGCGCCTCGTCCCGGCCGAGCGCGCCGAGCACGAGCGCGGCTGGCCAACGCGGGACGCCGCGCACCGACAGGCCGCGCACCGGGACGCCGCGCACCGACAGGCCGCGCACCGGGGTCCGTGCATGCGGGCGGTGGGCCGCGCCCGGCCGGTGCACCGGGCGGCGACCGTGGCACTGCGCAGCGTGACCCATGGCCCCACGGTAGTGGCGTGCGAGCGCCCGCCGTGGTGCGGGGCGAGGGCTCGGACCGCAGGAAGGATTCACCCAGCTGTCACCGAGAGGTCACGAAGCGTTCCGCTGCGGTTCAGGTCGCGGGTCTAGCTTCCGGGGCGTATGGAGCCCACGCAGTCGACGAGGCACGACGTCGAGGACAACGGAGCGACGACCATGGTGCGGGAGGCGAGCTGGTCGGACGCTCGCGCGGCGAGCACGGGAGCACGTCGCGAGGGCACTGCGGCGACGATGTCCGCACGGGACGTCCGGCTCGGCTTCGGCTCGGTGACAGTCATGGAGGACATCACCGTCGACCTCCCGCCGGGCAGCATCACGGCCCTGGTGGGGCCGTCCGGGTCCGGCAAGACCACCTTCCTGCGCTCGCTCAACAGGATGAACGACAAGGTCCGCAGCTTCTGGCGCGAGGGCGAGATCCTGCTCGACGGCCGGGAGATCCACGGCCGCGACGTGGACCCGCTCGTGCTGCGCCGCCGCGTGGGGATGGTGTTCCAGCGACCCAACCCCTTCCCGATGTCCATCCAGGACAACGTCGTCGCCGGCGTCCGGGCACACCGCATGGCTCGCCGCTCGGCGATGCGCGACATCGCGGAGACCCGGCTCGCCGAGGTCGGCTTGTGGAGCGCCGTGGCGGACAGGCTCGACGACTCGCCGTTCCGGCTATCGGGTGGGCAGCAGCAGCTGCTCTGCCTCGCTCGGGCGCTCGCCGTCGAGCCCGAGGTGCTCCTCCTCGACGAACCGACCTCGTCGCTCGACCCGAGGTCCACGGAAGCCGTGGAGGAGCTCGTCCGCAGGCTGACGCCCGGGATCACGGTGGTCGTCGTCACGCACAACCTCGCCCAGGCGAGGCGCCTGTCGGACAACACGGTGCTGTTCTACCAGGGCCGGCTCGTCGAGTCGGGGCCGACTTCGCAGCTCTTCGATCGACCGAGCAGGCCGGAGACGGCCCGCTATCTCGGCGGCGACGCCGATCCTGCAGTGCTCGCCTGAGAGCACCTGCCGACAGGCACCAGATCTACCCCCAGGGCGCGCCCGAGACGGACGGGTCGCGCCTGCAGCTGCCCCACCCGACCATCCACGTCCGCGAGAGCGGACCAGGCAAAGGAGCCATTCCCGAGATGCAGCCAGCCAGCAACGCAACGCAGAAGGACACGTCCCCGTCCGCCCTGCGGCCCCGTACGTCGGGGCTCGCCCGTGTCGGTGCCGCTGCGCTCGCCGGGGCGCTCGCTCTCACCGGCGTGACGGCAGCGACCGCCGTCGCAGCTCCCGTACGCGCGTCGGCGGTCGGGACGGCAGCGAGGGG
>JAJYGW010000367.1 GCA_021790615.1 Actinomycetes bacterium
CAGGTCGAGCGCGCGGCAGCGCACCAGGTCGAGCTCCTCCAGTCGGCGGTGGTAACCGAGACTGACGTAGGGCGCTCCGGGTCGCAGGAACGAGAGGCTTGCTGGCCCACCCTGCGACACGCCCCACGCAAGGGCATGCCAGAGCGTCTGGGAGCGCAGCGGCGACACGGTCCCGAAGTCGAGTATCCGCAGTTCCCGACCGCGACCTCCCGAGCGGGTGGTCCCCGGCGTTGCGCGTACCGACGGGCTATCGCCCACCAGACCTGCCCCCGTCCGAGCCGACGGTCGAGCTCATGCCCCGTCCTCGTTTGCTCGCTCGATCGAGCTCGCCGGGCCGGGGCTACCCGCCGCCCCGCCGCCCGCAGCCCGGCTCGGCTGTTCGGAGGTGCCCGTCGCCCCGCCAGTGGCGCGGTCGAGGAGCTCGGCGATGTCGAGGACCTGGAGGTGCTCGTTCCCTGTCGACTTCGCCGCATCACTGAAGCGGGACACCTCGTAGGGGCAACACACTGCGAGGATGTCCGCCCCGGTTGCGGCAGCCTCACGGACCCGCCGCTCGGAGAGCCGCTCGCTGGTGTGGTTGCCGGTGAAGCTGTCGAGCCACATCCCACCACCACCGCCTCCACAGCAGTAGCCGTTCTCCCGGCAGCGGCCCATCTCGACCAGCTCGAGGCCGGGGATCGCCCGGAGGAGGGTCCGAGGCGCCTCGTACTCGCCGTTGTGACGCCCGAGGTAGCAGGGATCGTGGAAGGTCACCTTTGCGTCGAGGGGGACGGTGAGCGGGAGGCGGTCGACGAGGGGGGCGAGGAGCTGGGTGTAGTGGAGCGTCTCGTAGGTGTGGCCGCGCTTCGGGTACTCCTTGCGCAGCGCGTTGAGGCCGTGGGGATCGGGCGTCACGATGCGTGCGAAGTCGTACTTCGCGAGTGTCGCGACGACATCCTCCATGAGCACCTCGAACAGGCCCCGCTCCCCGGCGAGGCGCTGGGAGTCGCCGAGGGTCTTCTCCTCGGGCCCGAGGATCGCGAAGTCGACCCCGGCGAGTGTGAGCAGCCGGACGAACGCCTGTGCTGCCTCCTGGCCGCGGGGGTGGAAGCTCCAGTAGTCCTCCACGTAGAACAGCACGTCGACCGGGCTCGGGTCGTTCGGGAGCACCCGGACCGGCACGCCGGCACCTCGCGTCCAGGCGTGGCGCCGGCGCGGGTTCTCGCCGAGCGCGTTGCCGTAACGAAAGCTCTTCTCGAAGACGTCCTGCAGCTCTCGCGGGACGTGGCCGGCGCCGACCGCCACCTCGCGGGCGGCGGGCATGACCTCGACCAGGTTCACCTGCTTCGGGCACACCCGGAGGCAGTTCGCACAGGTCGTGCAGAGCCAGAGGTCGTCCGCGGAGAAGAGATCCACCCCGGTCTGCACCTTGCGGTGCAGTTTGCGCGGGCCGTACTCCCCGACGACGTCCACCGGGCAGACCGGGACGCACTTCCCGCAGCCGTAGCAGTACTCGAGGCTCTCGCCCCCCGGCAGCGCCGCCAGGGCAGCGAAGCCGGTCGCGGTGTAGGTCGAGAGGACGCGAGGCTCGAACATCCGGTTCCACATGCCGGGCAGCTGCCACTCCCGGCCCGAGAGCGTGGACGTGACGGTCGCGGTCTCTTTCTCGATCGCGGTCGGTGCCTGCTTCCTGCCTGCGACGGGCATCACTGCACCTCCGGTTGGTGGACTCCGAGGAGCCGGCGCACCAGCTCGGGGAGCTCGGGGACGATGCGGTTGAACTCCTGCGACATTCGGAGCCGGAGCACCGTGTACATGTAGACGCCGTAGACGCAGGCGAGGAGCACGTCGATCGCAAAGGGCCCCTCGCCGATCTCACCCAGGCCGGCCGCACGGGCGGTCTCGTCGACGAACGCGACGGCTCGGCCCACGTGGAAGTAGGTCTCGACGCGGTCGCTCCCGGTGAGCTCCACGTCGTCCGTGACGAGGAGGCGGAGCGCACCGGTCTCGGACCTCGGGTCCCACATCCAGCGAGTCCAGGGCCAGAAGTGGTCGGGGTCCGTGAAACGGAGCAGCTCGAAGGGGAGATCTGCCTGGAGCTGGGGGAAGGCGTCGAGGAGCGGGACGATGGCCTCCAGCCGTGCGCCGAGCTCGCGTTCGCTCGCCAGGAGGCCGTCGATCCCGGCCCGGAGCTCCTCGACCCCAACGGCGTCGAGGACTGCGTCGGCTTGGCGACGAGCCACGAAGGTCGTCCTCAGCAGCGAGCGCAACGCCGGCCGGTCGAGCGGCCCCGCGCCGTTGCGAAGGAGCCGCCGAAACGCAGCGGACTTGGCGGCTGCGGCGTCCGCGATCGAACGCAGCCCCTCGGGCTGGACCCGGGCGAGGACCTCGCCCATGAACTCCCTCGCCACCGGCGTGTCGACCACCTGCCCCTGCACTTGACCGCCTTCCCCGTCTCGCGTCCCTGGTTGTCCCCACCGACTGGCCCGTCTGGCCGGTCTCACGCTCGGGCCCGATGCGCAGGGCCCGCCACTGCGGCGGG
>JAJYGW010000093.1 GCA_021790615.1 Actinomycetes bacterium
CGAGATGGTCCGGCCCGGAAACCGAGGGACCGCCGGCGTTCCGGCGGTCCCTCGGTGAGCGTCACACGGCGGATGAGGCCGTGGTTCTCGTGCCCGCTACTGCCAGCGGCGGCCCGCCTCGAGCACGAGGGCCGAGCTGCCGATCGCCGCGAGCGCGAGCAAGATGCGGAACGTTGCCACCCGGAAATTTCGCTTCATCGTCGTCACCACCGCACCCCGGCGCTCAGAACCATTCCGCGGCGGCACGTGCCGCCGCAGCGAGCATGAAGCGCGCCAGGATCGCCTTCATGTTCCCCTCCTGTCGGTCCGACGCGCTCCCGGCAACCGGGCGGTCTTCCGTCAACCGGAAGATCCCTGGCTTTGCGTCCCCGCCTCGCGGCGGGTTTGCCCTGGACGAGAGCCGGATCGGGCAGCGTCCGTCGCTGTCGCACCGGAACCTACGCATCGGCGGCGGGTCCAACAATGGGACACAGGTACCGGTGGACGGCCCCCTGGATCAGCCGGTGGTACCAGTACCCCCCATCCCGGTCGACTGTGCGGTCGATGGCGGTGGCTCGGCGCCAACCGACGGAGCCGGGCTGGACGCCGGTGCGCCCGATGGGGCAGACGAGCCCGGGACCGCCGGCGCGCCCGATGCGACCGATGCGTCCGGTGCGTCCGGTGCGTCCGGTGCGTCCGGGGCCGCCGGCCCGGCCAGGTCGCCGCCGGTCGCCCCTCGCGCCGTCGCCTGCACTGCCGCCATCTGCGCAGTGCCCGCCGGCCCATGCCGCATCGCCGCCACGATCACCAGGAAGATGCCGGCTCCGACGAGCACGTCGCCCACGCTGAAGACGTTGGCGAAGGGCATCCACGAGGGCAGCGCAAAGACGTCGCCGAGCGGCAGGAGGATGGGAGCGACGAGCTCACGGCTGTTGATGTACCCCGTCGACGTGCCCGTGCCAAGCGCCGCCAGTGCCGCTCCGCTGGCGGGCATCGTGCCCCCGTTCGCTGCGATCGCGAGCAGGTTGAGCCCCGCTCCGAGCGCGACGATCGGCATCCCCGGGATGCCCACGTTGCCCAGCACGAACCCCAGCACGGCCACCGTCGATGCCACATAGAGGGGGGCACCGGCGTCACCCACGGCGGCGCTGACGGGTGCGCTGAACAGCACCACCTGTGCGGCGAGCCCCGCGATCGCGACCCAGGTCCAGCGGAAGGACAGCGCCCCCAGGTTGTCGAACCGGCCGCCGAGCAGCCGCCCGATCACCAGCCCTGCGACGATCGCGTACAGGATGAACACCGGCCCACGGTAATACACCGGGCGCGGGGCGTGGGTCGGGCGCCGCGGGCGTGGGTCGGGCGCCGCCCCGCCACTCGCGCCACCCGTGGTTCGGACTCAACCGACCCACTCGCGCGCGGGCGCTGCCGGCCGGCCTGCTTCCCGCCGGGTCGGGCTCGATGCCCGGCTATCGGCGGCTCCGGTACACTCCGGCTCGATGACCATCACGCCCGAGCCCGCCGCCCTGGCGGTGCAGGATCCCGCCAGCCTCCCCCGCGGCCGAGTGTTCAGCGGCGTCCAGCCGTCCGGGTTGCCGCACGTCGGCAACTATCTCGGCGCCTTCCGCAGCTACATCGCGATGCAGGAACGCCACGACGCGATCTACTGCATCGTGGACTACCACGCGCTGACCAGCACCCACGACGGCGAGCTGATCCGGCAGAACACGCACGAGATGGCGCTCGGGCTGCTGGCGCTCGGGCTCGACCCCGAGCGGGCCGTGCTCTTCCGCCAGTCGGACCGGCCGGAGCACACCGAGCTTGCGTGGCTGCTCAGCAGCGTCGTGCCGGTGGCCTGGGTCGAGCGGACGCCCTCGTTCAAGGAGAAACGGCGCTCGCAGCCGGGGGATATCAACCACGCGCTGCTGACGTACCCGGTGCTGATGGCCGCCGACATCGCCATCTACCTCGCGCGGTACGTGCCGGTGGGCAAGGATCAGCAGGCACACCTGGAGCTGACCCGCGAGATCGTGCGCGCCTGGAACGCCCGCTACGGGGACTACTTCGTGGAGCCCGAGGCGGTCTTCAACGACTCACCGATCGTGCGTGGCACCGACGGCACGAACAAGATGTCCAAGTCGCTCGGGAACGTCATCGACATCTTCGCCGAGCCGGATGTCATCCGCCGGCAGGTCATGAGCATGGTCACCGACACCGAGCGGATCCGCCGCACCGACCCGGGGCGCCCCGAGGTGTGCAACGTCTGCCAGCTGCACCGGCACTTCAGCCCGCTGGAGTACGAGGAGATCTGGGAGGGCGAGCGCACCGCTCGCACCGGCTGCGTGGACACCAAGCGGCTGCTGGCCGACCGGATCATCGCGTTCTTCGCGGAGGCGCGGGAGCGGCGTCGCGAGCTGTCGGAACGGCCGGGCTACGTCGAGGAAGTCCTGCGGGCGGGCGCGGAACGCCTGGCGCCACTCGCGCGGGAGACGCTCGGCGTGTGCCACGACCGGATGGGGCTCGGGCCGATCGAGCGGTAGGAGCG
>JAJYGW010000054.1 GCA_021790615.1 Actinomycetes bacterium
GACCCGCCTCGGCACACAACCCCGAGCGCGACGCAACCGGCTCCGGGGCCGATCTCGCGGCCACCAAACGTGCGCTGCGCCGCGATGCCGCAGCCAACCGACGCCTCCACGCTGCCCACCTCGGCGAGCGCGGCCGGCAACGGGTGGCCGACGCGGTCGCCGAGGCGTTGGTCGAGCTCGTCGCGGCGCTGGACGCCGAGTCGGTCCTCTGCTTCGCCACCTTCCGCGACGAGATCGACACGGCGCCGGCCCTCCGGGCACTGCGCCGGGCGGGTCGGACCACGCTGGTCCCGGTCGTCGTCGACCTCGGGCTCCTCGCGGTCCCCGTCGAGGACGACACGCCGCTGTCGCCCGGCGCCCGGGGCACACCGGAGCCGCCGGCCGAGCACCGGGCACGGGCGGTCGAGCCGGACAGCATCGACCTCGTCGTCGTGCCGGGGCTCGCCTTCGCGCCGAGCGGCGTGCGCCTCGGCTACGGCGGCGGCTACTACGACCGCTTCCTGCCGCTCGTCCGCCCCGGTACCGTCCGGCTCGGGCTCGGCTACGCCGCGCAGCTGGTCGAGACCCTGCCCGGCGAGGCCCACGACGTCCTCCTCGACGCAGTCCTCACCGAGGAGGGCCTCCTCGTCACCGACGCCGGGAAGGCCCGGGGCGTCCCGGACGCGACCCGCCTCGCCCCCACACGTGCTCGCGGGGGCGAAGGCCGCTCCCGGCCCGACCCCGCTCGGGCCGGCACCGCTCGCCCCGAGTCCGCTGGGCCCCGCACGACGCGACCTCGGACGGGGAGCTGACGATGCCACCGGGCGGGACGATGGGGCGGGGTATGGGAGCCGGGAGCTTCGCGCGCCAGTTTCGCCGGGAAGAGTCGATCCGGGACCAGCGAGTCACGCCGGGCACCTTCCGGCGGATGCTCGGCTTCGCCGGGCCGTACCGGCGCCTCCTCGCGGTCTTCCTCGTGCTGATCGTGGTCGACGCCGTCATCGGTGTCGCGAACCCGCTCATTCTCCGAGCGATCATCGACGACGGGATCCTCCACCACCGCCCCGGGCTCGTGGTGGACCTCGCCCTGCTCGTCGCAGCGCTGGCGATCGCCAACGCTGTGCTCTCGGTCGGAGAGCGCTACGTGTCGGCCCGGGTGGGCGAGGGACTGATCTACGACCTGCGCTCGCGGGTCTTCGCCCACGTGCAGCGCATGCCGCTCGCGTTCTTCACCCGCACCCAGACCGGCGCGCTCGTGAGCCGGCTCAACAACGACGTGCTCGGCGCCCAGCAGGCCTTCACCGGCACGCTCTCCTCGGTGGTCTCGAACGCCGTCACCGTGAGCCTCGTGCTCGCCGCGATGCTGGTGCTGTCGTGGCAGCTCACGCTCGCCGCGCTCGTGATCCTGCCGGTCTTCCTCTTCCCGGCCCGCTTCGTCGGGCGCAAGCTCGCCACCATCACCCGCGAGTCCTACAACCTGAACGCCCAGATGAGCACGACCATGACCGAGCGCTTCCAGGTCTCCGGCGCCCTGCTCGTCAAGCTCTTCGGCCGCCTCGGCGACGAGGAGCGCACCTTCTCGACCCGGGCGGCACGCGTCCGGGACATCGGGGTGACCCAGGCGATGTACGGCCGCTACCTCATGGTCGCGTTGGTGCTCACGGCGTCGCTCGCGACCGCCCTCGTCTACGGCTGGGGTGGGGTGCTAGCCGCTCGCGGGACCCTCGCGGTGGGGACCCTGGTCGCACTGGCGGCCTACCTCACCCAGCTCTACAGCCCCCTCGCCTCGCTCTCCAACGTCCAGGTCGACGTCATGACGGCGCTGGTCTCCTTCGACCGGGTCTTCGAGGTGCTCGACCTCCCCCCGGCGATCGCCGAGCGTCCGGGGGCGTCGCCCGTGCCGCCCGGGGAGGTGCGCATCGAGTTCCGCCACGTCGACTTCGCCTACCCGACCGCTGCGGAGGTCTCCCTCGCCTCGCTCGAGTCCGTCGCGCTGCCCACCCCCGAGCGTGCCGAGGCCGGGCCCGTCCTCCACGACATCACCTTCACCGTCGAACCGGGCGAGATGGTGGCGCTCGTCGGGCCGTCGGGCGCCGGGAAGACGACGATATCCCAGCTCATCCCCCGCCTCTACGACGTGAGTGCCGGGAGCGTCCGGCTGAACGGGCTCGACGTCCGCGACGCCACGCTCGCCTCGCTCACCGCCACGGTCGGGGTGGTGACCCAGGACGCCCACCTCTTCCACGAGACGATCCGGCAGAACCTGCTCTTCGCCCGCCCGGAGGCCGACGAGCCCACCCTCCGCGCCGCCCTCGCCGGCGCCCGCATCCTCGACCTCGTCGACTCGCTGCCCGACGGCCTCGACACCGTCGTCGGGGATCGGGGCTATCGGCTCTCGGGCGGGGAGCGCCAGCGCATGGCGATCGCGCGCCTGCTGCTGAAGGCGCCACCGGTCATGGTGCTCGACGAGGCGACCGCGCACCTCGACTCCGAGTCCGAGCGGGCGGTCCAGGAGGCCCTCGACTCGGCCCTGGCC
>JAJYGW010000078.1 GCA_021790615.1 Actinomycetes bacterium
GTGCTCGCCGGACGCACGTTCTTCCCCACGCTGATCGCGACCCCGTTCTCCGACGGGCTCACGCTCGCCTTCACCTTCGGTGCCATCGCCTGCGCCCTGGCTGCCGTGGCGTCGCTGCTCAGGGGGAAGAAGTACGTCCACGCCGGCGCCCACGCGGCTCGCCCCGTCGAGGTCACCCCTGATCCCCATGAGGTCCGGACCCCGGTGAGCGCCGCTGCGCCCGCGGGCTCCGCCCAGGTAAGGTCTTCGCTGGAGCGCTGAGGAACGGAGACGTGCACAGGCACTCGAGGGTGGCCACCGACGCGAGGGGCGTCTTCCTCGGCGTCGATGCCGCCTTCACCGACCTCTTCGGCTGGGCCGGAGCGCAGCTCGCAGGTCGCCGCATCGGCGAGCTCGTGCACCCCGATGACCTGAAGCGGTCCCTGCAGAGCTGGGCGGAGCTCATGCAACGCCCCGGGAGCAGCGCGGAGCCGATCAGGATCCGCTACCGGCACCGAGAAGGGCAGTGGGTGTCGGTGGACGTCACCTGCCACAACGCGCTCGACAGCCGCGGTGAGGTGCTCGTCGACCTGGTGGACGCGCGCCACGAGGAGCTCCTCCTCGAGCTTCTCGCGGCACGCGACCAGCTCCTCGGCCGCCTCGGCGAGATCGCCTCGGTCGGGGTCTTCCACGCCGACCTGTCCGGACGCATGCGGTACGCCAACCCGACGCTCGAGAAGATGACCGGGGTAGCCGGCGCGAGGTCCCTCGGCGAGCAGCTCGCAGCCGTGACCGAGGCAGACCGGCCGAGGTTCGCCGAGGCCATCGGACGCGTCACGAAGGGCGCCACCCCGACGCTGCACGTGAGCTCGCATCTCGGGGCGAGCTGGCGAGTCAGCCTCTCACCGCTGCTCGCCCGCACAGGCACGGTCAGCGGCGTCGCGGGCTACGTCAGCGTCAGCGCCGATGACGATCCGGCCGCGGACCTGCAGGCTCCGGCCTGTGATCCGCTGACGGGCGCGCTCACCCGATCGGCCACGCTCCAGGCGCTGGCCGCCCTCGTCCCGCACCGACCGGGGGCAGTGGGCCGCACGGCATCTGCGATCCCCGTGCGCACCGCCGTGCGCACCCCCGTGCGCCACGAGGACGCCCCCCGCACCGCGTGCATCGTGGTGAGGCTTGGCGAGCTCGAGCGCATCGCGCGGACCCACGGTCCGGGCGCGCGGGACGAGGTCCTCCGCCTCGCCGGCCTGCGAATCAGGGACGCGGTTCGCTCCAGCGACCTTGTCGGGCGCACCGGTCCAGACGAGCTCACGGTGCTGTGCGCAGGCATGCCCGACGTCACAGCGGCCCTGTCGGTCGCCCACGCGATCCTCGAGCAGGTGGGCCAAACGATGATCCTCAGCTCCGGGGTCACCGTCACGATCCTGCCCGGCATCGGGGTCGGCTGGGCGGCGCACGCCGCCTCGCAGCCCGAGGAGGTGCTCGCTCGGTCCCAGGCGGCGTCGGTCGAATCGGCGGCCTCGGACCCACCGGAGCCCGTGCTCGCGGAGGCACCCGCTCGGCCGGCCCAACGCGGGCTGGCGCGGGATGGCGCGAACTAGCCCGACGCGCGCCACCCCCCACCGGCGTCGGCCTGGGGACGTGCCTCGCCGGCTCGGTCCCTCTCGCGTTCGAGCTCGGCGATCCGCCACCACGGCACGGTGACGTCGGGCGGAAGGTCGAGGCCGAGCGCTTCGGCACGCGCCCTGTTGTCGACGTGGTCCACCTCGAGCTTGCGGTCCTCGCGCACCGTCTCTCGCTCCATGTGCCGGTACCACTGCCAGAGGATCACTCCGAGCCACAGGCCCGTGATCGCCATCGCGAGGACCCAGAGCGTGTCGCCGGCCGTGTGGGTGTTCGCGAGGCTGTTGATCGACGAGATGGGATGTGTCATCTGGGCGATGCCGATGCCGAGGAAGGACTCGAAGGGCATGCCCAAGAACAGCGACACGGCCCGAACCGGGTACGGCCAGCGCCATCGAGCGGGGTCCAGCCCGATGAGCGGCTCCCAGAACAGGTAGCCGGCCACGAGGAACCACAGATGCGTCGCGTCGTGGAACAGGGGGTGGACGACGGCGTACTGGTAGACCCCCGTCATGAAGAACACGTACATGGTGCCGTAGTAGAAGATCCACACGAAGACCGGGAACGTGAGCGCCGCCACGATCGGGCTGTGCACGATCCGAAGGATCTGCACCTGCACCGGCCGCCTGGAGGCCTGCGTGGCGATGGTGACCGGCTTGCCGAGCGCGAGGAGCGGCGGGGCGACCATCATCAAGAGCACGTGCTGGATCACGTGCATGGTGACGTTCACGTCGTCGTAGGCCGCGAGACCCGAGTCGACGGCCACCCAGATCGCCGCGAGCCCCCCGACGAACGCGACGGTGCTCCAGGGCGACCACCGCCGCTTCTTGCGCGCGAGCTGGTGGACGCCCAGCAGGTACAGGCAGAGGATGGCGAAGAGCACCCCGTCGGTGAGCAGGCTGAGCGGACC
>JAJYGW010000067.1 GCA_021790615.1 Actinomycetes bacterium
CCGAGCCGGACGTCGTGGCTGTCGTCGGCGGCCATCGAGACCTGAAACTCGGACGCAACACCACCGGGACGGCTCGCGACCGGGCAGGCGCCGAGCGAGGGGCGGATGCCTCGGGTGAGCACGCGGACCGAGACGACGGTGCCGTCGTCGGTTGGCTGGCCGAGGCGGGCGGTCCGTCAGCGGGCGAGGGCTGCCGCCGAGGCGACGGCACCGTGCATGCCACGCCCGGCATGCAGGAGGACCTCGAGTGTGTCGTCGAGGGGGCGGTCCCACCGCTCGAGCGCAGGCGAGGGTCGAGCGGCGCTCCTCCGTCCCGATCCCGATGTGGTCGTCCAGCAACGAGAGTGCCCGCGCCGGGTCGTCGGTCCGGCGGAGGTCCCGGCTGACCTCGACTCTCAGATCGTCTGCGCGCGCTGCAGCCGCCGGGCCGACGCCGGCGACGTCGCCGATCACGACTGCGGCCCGGCCGTCGTTCGAGTCGATCCGGTCGCACGTCCCCGGCGGCGTCGCTCTCCATCGGTCTCCAGAAGGCTTCGACCAGCAGCCGCTGCATCCTGATCGACTGCGTCCTCCGCCCGTCCGGCAAGGTGAGCGACCCCCTTCGCCACCTCGTCACCCATGGCGGGAGCAATACCCACCGTCCCCGCCCTGCAGGTGGCCGCCGCCGAGGCGACCAGCACCAGCGAGGCAAGCCCGCGTGGCGCGTGGCGTGATGCGGTGAGAGTCCTCGTCGCCGCCGACACGCACCCAGGCGGAACCCGGTTGAGCCGGCTCCGTGAGCAACCAGGTCGAGGCTCGAGCCAGCTTCGAGAAGGCGCGCATCGCTCACATCGGCGTCGTCTCCGACGAGCACCCCGTCGTGATCCCGACCGCCTTCGCCCGCGATGGCGACGGCTGCTCGTCCACGGCTCGACCGGCTGCCGCTGGATGCGCCCCGTCGCGACGGGTGTCCCTGCCTGTCTCGAGGTGACGTCCGTCGAGGGCAACGCGCCGCCCGTTCGGCCTTCGCGTCCTCCCTCTGGTGCCACAATGCCCTGCTCTTCGGCCGCTTCGGGCGGTTGCAGGGCGAAGTGGCGGCCGAGGCGCCCGACGTCCTCGTCGACAAGCTCGTTCCGGGACGCCGCCACGAGGTGCCGCCCTCCACCAGGCGGAGCTCGACAAGACGATGGTGCTCTCCATGCCGATCAGCACGTGGTCGCCCGAGGTGTCCGACAGGTGGCCGGAGCACGGACCTGACGACGTCGCCGGTCCCTCATGGGCGGAGGTGGTCCGGCTCGCCGAGCGGTCCGGAGCGCCTCTTGGCGCTCTCGACCCTGCCACCGGCACCCCGCTGCCGCCTTCGGTGCTCGCGCTCAGCCGAGGGTCCGGGTGACGCTGCAGCACAGGAGGAGCGATCCTCTCGCCGGTAGGCTCGCACCGGTGGCAGAGGTCAGCTTCTGGTCGAAAGCCGGCCCCGTCACCGACGTCGGAGCGTGGTCCTCGACCGTGGACACGGTGCCGGCCGACCCGGCCGCGATCCGGGAGGTGGTCACCCACCTCGTGCTCCACTACCGTCGCGGGAACCCGGCACAGCACGGCACCGCTCCTGAACGCCTCGCCGAGGTCGACCTGCGCTCGGCGAGGGCGATGCTGGACCGGCTCTGTGCACGCGGGACCGGCCTCGGTGAGGCCGGGTCACCCGACGCGCGGGTGGTCGGCTGTTGCCGGGACTTCGCCGTCCTCTTTCTGGCGATCGCCCGCCACCATCAGATCCCCTCGCGGGCACGAGTCGGCTTCGCGACCTACTTCCTGCCAGGCTGGTTGCTCGATCATGTGGTCGTCGAGCTCTTCGACGCCGGGGTGGGGCGCTGGCGGCTGATCGATCCCCAGATCGAGGACGACTTCGCTCCTGCGGACGGCGGCCGCTTCGACCCGCTCGACGTGCCACGGGACCGCTTCCTCACCGGGCCGAAGGCATGGCTCGAGGCGAGAGCCGGCGTGCGCGAGCCGGACCGGTTCGTGGTGGACCCGGGCCTCGAGATACCCGGCACGCGGTCGTGGAGACACCTGCGGCGCAACCTCCTCCACGACCTGTCCTCCCTGCGCAAGAACGAGATGCTGCTCTGGGACGCGTGGGGCCTCATGGACTCGCCCCGCTCGCCTCGCGGCGAGGAGCCCGCCGTCCTCGACCACCTCGCACGGCTCACCGCCGATCCGCTGTGCCCGCTCGAGAACATCGCCGACTGGGCCGGCCGGCCCGGCTTCGCCGTCCCGGCGACGGTGACGAGCTACAGCCCTGCTGCCGAGGGTCCCCGCAGGGTCGAGGTGAGCGCGCTCCTCGACGACGAGATCGAGCTCGATTAGTCGCGCGGTCCGGCGCCCTCCCTGGCACTCCTGGACCGGCCGCCTGGCCTTCGCCGCCTAGCGGTACTTTCCGGGCTCGCAGCTGAGGAGCGGGCATCTGTGCTGGTAGATGACGGTATTCGGCGCCCGAACGTGTATTACCTAACTCAGCGCGTGGGAG
>JAJYGW010000229.1 GCA_021790615.1 Actinomycetes bacterium
TGGACGGACTTCGTGAAGGAGACGGCGCCGGCCTTCAGGCTCTCGACGCTCGAACAGCTGGAGCGCTTCGTCCGCCCCACCTGGCAGGCGCTGTGCGATGGGGCACGCTTCGCCCAGGAGCAGCTCGAGGAGGTGATCGAGCGGCAACGCCCCGACGTCGTCGTCGAGGACAACGTCTGTGCGTTCCCGGCGCTCCTCACGGCTCGGGCTCCCTTCGTCCGGATCGTCTCGTGCAATCCTCTCGAGCTGGCCGGCGACGGGCTCCCCCCGAAGTACTCGGGCTATCCGATGGACGACGACGACCGCTGGCCGGAATTCCGGGCAGAGTACGAGCGCCTGCACCGGGACCTGTGGTGCGAGTTCGACGAGTGGGTGCGCTCATGCGGGGCGCCCGGGCTGGATGACCTCGAATTCATCCACGAGTCCGACGTTCTGAACCTCTACGTGTACCCCGAGGTCGTCGACTACCCGGGCCTTCCTCCGAGCGGCGCCAGATGGCACCGTCTGGAGTCCTGCGTCCGCGAGACCGAGGGGAGCTTGACACCCTCGCTCTCTGAGTTCGTCCAGCGGCCGGGGGGCGCGCTCGTCTATCTCTCGCTCGGATCGCTCGGCTCGGCGGACGTGGCGCTGATGGAGCGACTCGTCGCCTCCCTCTCCCGCACGCCCCATCGCTACATCGTGAGCAAGGGCCCGCTCGCAGGCTCCTACGAGCTCCCCGACAACATGTGGGGCGCGCCACAGGTGCCCCAGACCCAGGTGCTGGCGCTCGTCGACCTCGTCATCACGCACGGCGGGAACAACACGACGACCGAGTCCCTCCACTTCGGGAAGCCAATGGTCGCCCTTCCACTCTTCTGGGACCAGCACGACAACGCGCAGCGGTTGGCGGAGACGGGCTTCGGTCGACGCCTCTCGACGTACGGGCACCGCGGCGGCGACTTGATCTCTGCGGTGGACGACCTGCTCGCCGACGACGGCCTGCGCACCCGGATGGCCCGGCTGGGCCAGGCGATCCGCGCCCGGCGCGGTGTGGAACAGGCGGCGGTGCTCATCGAAGAGACCGCGGGCGGGCGGGGGGAGGGCCGCTGAGCCCAGGGTGGACGGGAGCGAGCTGACGTCCGCAGCGCGCCTCCTGCAAGGATGGAGCCTGTGCCCGACCCGCTTCTTGCGCCGCGCCCCGAGGTCGCGCCGGAACTGGTCGCGGCCTTGCTCGCCGACGTCTACGGGATCTCGGGAGCGCTGACCGAGCTGCACGGCGAACGTGACCTGAACTTCCGCGTGGACGCCACGGACGGGTGCCGCTACGTGCTGAAGGTCCACCACCCCGAGGACTCGGGCGACGTGGTCGAGATGCGGACGCTGGCGATGGCGCACGTCCGTCGGGTCGACCCCGGTCTCCCCGTTCCCGACGTGGTGCGCACCCCCACCGGGGCCATCCGTGCCGCGATCGCGGGCGGCGACGGCCGCATCTCGGACGTCCAGGTCCTCACCTTCCTCGACGGCGCCCACCCTGACACCGGGACCCTCGACGCCTCTTCGCTGCACGAGTGGGGGCGGGTCACTGCCCGATTGGGATGGGCGCTGCGCGGCTTCTTCCACCCGGCGGCCGGGTACCGGATCCAGTGGGACGTCCGGCACACGAGCTCGTTGCGAGACCGCCTCCACCTGCTCGACGTGGAGGCGAGAAGGTTCGTCGAGCCGGTGATCGACCGGTTCGACACGCGCGTCGCCCCGCGCTTCGAGCTCTTGCGCGCCCAAGTCGTCCACAACGACATGAACCCTCACAATGTCCTCGTCGACGCGGGACAGCGGATCGTCGGCATCACCGACTTCGGGGACATGACCCATACCGCGCTCGTCTGCGACCTCGCCGTTGCGCTTGCCGAGGTGCTCGTCGGACGGGACGACGGCTTCGACGCGGCGTCGCCGATGGTCGCCGGCTACTGCGAAGTGACGCCGCTCGAGGACGAGGAGGTCGCGCTGGTCGCGGACCTGGTCGCCGCGCGCGCGGCCACCGACGTCGTCGTGACGACGTGGCGGCGGCTCCACCACCGGCACGCCGAGGAGCTCCCCGACGCGTCGCTTGCGTTCCTCCGGCGTGTCGAGAGCGCGGGCATCGCTGCATTGGCCGAGCCCGTCGCGAAGGCTGCGCGCCGCACGCCGGGAGCCTCGCCGAGCGTGCTCTCGTACCGGGCCCGCCCGACGAGCGAGCTCCGCGGTGCCCGGGTGCGGACCCTCGGCGCACTGGAGCTCAGCTACGAAGAACCCCTCCACCTCGTGCGCGGCGAGGGCGTCCATCTCTTCGACTCGGAGGGTCGGCGCTATCTCGACGCCTACAACAACGTCCCGGTCGCCGGCCACAGCCATCCCGTCGTCGCCGACTCGATCGCCGCACAGAGCCGGCTCCTCGTGACGAACACCCGCTACTTGCACGAGTCGAGCGTCGAGCTGGCCGAGCAGCTGCTCCATCGCGCGCCGAAGGGATTGAAACGGGTCCTCTTCGTGAACTCCGGCAGCGAAGCGAACGACGTCGCCTGGAGGATCGCCCGCCTCGCGACCGGCCACGACGGCGCGCTCGTGACCCGCTTCGCCTACCACGGCGTGACCGAGGCGACCGCCGACCTCTCCCCGGAGGAATGGCCCGCGGGGTTCGCGCCCGACAACGTCGGCCTGCTGTCACCCCCAGGGGAACCGGGCAGGGCTGGCGACGCGCTGAGCGCCCTGGAGTCGGTCGGACACCCCCCCGCCGCCTTGTACGTCGACCCAGCGTTCACGAGCGACGGGATCCTCGGCCCCGCGCCCGCCTGGCTCGCCGACGCGGTCTCGAGCACGCGGGCTGCGGGCGGGATCTTCGTCGGCGACGAGGTTCAGGCCGGCTACGGGCGCACCGGAGTGAGCCTGTGGAGCGTGACCGCCTCGGGCATCGACCCGGACCTGCTCACGCTCGGGAAGCCGATGGGCAACGGCTTCCCTGTCGCGGCAGTGCTGGGTCGTGCGGACCTCGTCGACCACTTCGTCGAGTCGACCGGCTACTTCAGCACGTTCGGCGGCAACACGCTTGCGTGCGCTGCTGCGCTCGCCGTGCTGCGCGTCGTCGAAGAGGAGCGCCTCGTCGAGCGCGCGGCAGCCTCGGGCGCCCGTCTCCGGCGCCTCGTGGACGAGGTCTCCAAACGGTACGACGCCGCAGGCGCCGTCCGAAGCTGGGGGCTCCTGCTCGGCATCGAGATCGTCGACAGCGACGGCGCGCCGGACCCGGATCGGGCCCACCGTGTGGTGAACGCCATGCGCCGGCTCGGCGTGCTCATCGGGACGACTGGGCCCTCGTCGAACGTCCTGAAGATCCGCCCCCCGCTCGTCTTCGCTGAGGACGACGGCGAAGAGCTCGCCACCCGCCTGGACGAGGCGCTCTCGGCGCTCTGATCGCCGGCCGCACCGCTCCTCAGGCTGCGGCCACGCGAGCCACGGTCCTGCTGGCGAACCGATCCCTTCAGCTGAGCTCGCGCGACCCGCTTCGCGTCGCCCTGGCGGGATCGGTCAGCCGGAAGTAGACGTCGAGCACCGGGTCCAGGAGCCCGCGGAGGCTCGCCCAGTACACACGCGCGAACGCCATCTTCATGAGGTGCTTCAGGCGGGTGGGAGGCGACGGGACCACCGGGGTGTCGTACGTCCCGGCCACGAAGGTGGCGCGGCCGCCCCCCACGTCGAACGGGCAATGGGTGCGTCCCCCGAAGACCGCCGGAGTGCCGTTGAGCGTCTTTGCGACCACCTTGGCCTCGAGGTGCGCTCCGACGCCGGACTTGGAGGTGGAGAGGCTCGTTCCGTCCCCGATTGCAAACGCCGACTCGACTCCCTTGATCCTGAGCGTCCGAGGGTCGGTGACGACGAAGCTGCTCGCGTCGAGGGTCTCGGCCGGCTCGTAGACGATGTCGGCGCCGACAAAGGCAGGGACCACGATCGGGAGGTCGCATTCGATCACGTCCCCCTCGATCGAGGTCAGCGTCCGGGTGCCCGGGTCGATGCGATCCAGATCGAAGAAGGTGAAGACCTCGATGCCGCGCTCTTTCAGGATCGGCTCCACGATGCGGCTCATCGGCTCCGCCGGGTACGCCCTCGGGTACGGGGTGAAGAACACGAGGCGGCACTTGTCCCGGATGCCGCGTGCCCGGAGCAGCTCGTCGGTGAGCAGGATGCCCTCGAGCGGCGACGGAGGGCACTTGCAGATCGGCGTCGCCTGGCCGAGCGCGATCGTGCCGCCGGCAAACGCGTTGAGCGTCCGCCAGAGCCTGCGAGCGCTGTCCACCGTCGAGTGGTAGTTCCCAACCTCGGCAGCTACCTCGGACAAGCCGGGGATCTGCGAGTAATCGGCGCCGACGCCGGTGGCCACGACCAGCTGGTCGTACGCAAGGCGCTGGCCACCCGCAGTGTCGACCTGCTTCGCGAGGAGGTCGACGCGCCGGGCGGCGTCCTGGAGGAAGTTGACGCCACGCTTGAGCAGCCGGCGCTCGTCGCGCACGAGCCGGCGCTCGTCGCCCTTGAAGGCGGCATAGAGGAGGCCGGGCTGGAACAGGTGCTCGGACGTGGGGCTGACCACGGTGGTCTCGAACGCGGCTCCGAGGCTGTTGGCCACGATGGTGCCGCCACTGCCACCGCCCAGGACGAGAACTCGCATCACCACGTCAGCGCTTCTTGATCTCGATCACGACGACGATCTTCCCGTCTTGATCCTCGAGGGAGACGATCGGGTTCCCGGTCTTCTCCGACCACGCCCGGGTGTCTGGCTTCACCCCTGGGTCGGTGGCCCAGAGCTCGATGACGTCGCCCACCTTGGACCGCCGGTAGGCCATGGCGAGGTCGGTGATCGGGCCCGGGCAAGTCGAGCCGCGTGAGTCCACCAGGGTGCGCACCGCCTGTGTTGTGGCCATGATGGCTCCTTTCGCCGACCGCTCAGATGAAGGCGACCGCTCAGATGAAGAAGGTCTCGCCGCCCTCTGCCGTCTGGAGGAAGGTCGCCGCGCCGACCACGTCGTCCACGAGCTCGTTGAAGTCCTCGGGCCGAAGGCTCATGACCGCGCTCATCGTCGAGCAGGCATGGACCTTGGCGCCGAGCTCCTTTGCCTGACGGAGCATCTCGTCCCACGGTGCGACGTGCGCCGCACCCATTCCCTGGGCCACGAGCGGCGCCAACTGCGCGAACTCCGCCGGGAACGGCAGCTCGTGCCGCTCCTTCGTGAACGCGTGGAGGGCGAACCCGGTGACGAAGACGTTCACCTCCATCCCCATGGCGGCGCCAGCCTGAGCGAGGATGCCGAGGGGGACGAACTTGTCTGCCGTTCCGCTGAACATGATGATCGAGACCTTGTTTCCGGCAGGCTGCACGCCAACCGCTTCAGCCAACGTCCCGACGGCCGTTCCCGCCATGATGACCTCCTTCTCCGCTCTTCAGGCTGTGCCAACGACCGAACCGTCGGCAGGGACCTTCGGCCCGATCTGACGACCGGTCTGGGCGCGCGCGGGCGAGGTGGCGGGGCCGAAGAAACGCGAGCAGACGGTCGTCTTCGGCACCGTCCTCAGCTACTTCTCCTTGTAGACGAGAAGACGGGTCGCGTCTCGAGCGGCGGGTTCGCCGGCTCGCTCCTCGTGACTGCGATGATCGTCACCGATGCGGCCTTGCGGGGTCAGCCGCCTGAGGCCAAGGCCTTGACGGTCCGGATGCAGCCTGCGACCTCTTCGAGCGCGGGTTCGTGACCATCGGGCCGACCGTCTCCCGCTCGGTCGCCTCCAAGATGCGCGAGTAGATGACGAACGGCTCCTGCCAGTGCACCGGCAGTCGAACGTCCACACCGAGGAGTCGGCGGCACCTTCGGCACGGCAAGCGAGCTCGACGAGCCGAGGAACGGTTCGCTCCGCACCGCTCGCCCGGGGCACCATCCACGGCAAGCGGTCTATCTCCTCCGAGTGGCCGATCGACTCGAGCGCGCCCTCGGCGTGCTCCCCGAGCCTCGGGCGAGGTGCACGGACGCGGGCGTCGACCTCTCGTCCCTCTACGACGGGGGGGCGTGGTCGAGCGCGGTCGCGATCGCGCACGCCGCGACCGGGCCGCTGACCAACGTGGCGATGGCGCCTCGGAAGGAGCCTGCGATCGCGCAGGCGGTGCGAGAGGTTGTCATCATGCAGGGCGCCTCCTCCCGGGGGAACGTCAGGCCTGCGACAGAGCTCAACGTCTACGTCGACCCGGAAGCCGCGCGAGCCGTGTTTGACGTGCCGTGGCGTCCCACGAGGATTGGCGACGCACTTCGTGGGATCTGCGCGCGGATGCTGCTCCGGTCGATGACCGAGCCTCCTCGCGTCGGGGACGAGTTCGCCGTCGCGACGACGGCGCGCCCGGGATCCCCGAGACCGAGAACCCGTCTCATGGTGAGCGGTAGCATCACCACACGATCGTCGACGGAGGGCGGGAGTCGGGGCACGTGAGCCAGAAGGTCAGCGACGGCGACCGCGTCCTGACCGACCTGCCTCCGTCACCCGCGGGTGCCGGGGCGCCCCTTGAGTCCGAGGTCCTGATCGAAGAGACGCGCCGGCGAAAGCGGCGTCGCTGGGCCTTCTGCGCGCTCTCACTCGCGGCAGCGGGAGGGCTCGTCGCCGGCCTCCTCATCTCCTCTGGCTCGCCACCCCGCCGGACGCCCCCGAGGACGGCCCCGCCGTCGGTCACCGCGACAGCCAAGACGACGACGGGACCGACGACGCCGTCCGGCGAGCCTGCGACACCGCGCTCGTCCTCCGAGCTCACCCTGCTCTTCAGCTCGTCGTCCCCGCTCATGGGCGTCGTCAACAAGGCGCCGGGCGGTCCTGGGAGCGGCACGGCCGGCCTCTACGTGACCCACGACTTCCTCACCTACACGCGCATCTCGACGCCCACGCTCCCCGGCACAGTCCGCGACTTCTCCTTCGTCTCGGACGTCTCCTTCCCGACGGCCACGGTCGGCTGGGCGGTCGACGTCGCCCCGGGCTCGGGGGTCTACCTCTTCGAGACGACCGACGGCGGAGGGCAGTGGCGGTTCGTGCGGGAGGTGCACGCCGAGGCCAACGGCGCCTACGGCTGGGTCCGGTTCGTGAGCGCGACCGTGGGCTGGGTCGGTGCCGGCGACATCGGCTCGAACACTCCGTCGACGCTCTTGCGCACCGAAGACGGTGGTCGGAGCTGGCGAGCACTTCCAGGTGACCCGAGCAGCGGCGATTGGGCGAGGCCGTCCTTCGTGACCCCGGCAGTAGGCTTCCTGCGCGGGACAGTCGGGCCCGGAAGGAGCACCCGGCTCCTCGAGACGACCGACGGCGGAGCGACGTGGGCTCCGGTCCCCCTCCCGGCGCGACCTGCGATCGCGGGCACGGTCTTTCCCGCCCTGCCGAAGATGTTCGGAAGGGACGGCGTGCTCCCGCTCGTCGTCGGTCCCCAGCCGACCGAGCTCACCTCAGGCGAGCAGCCGACGGTGACGGTCGGCTTCGACACGACGACCGACGGCGGCAGCACCTGGGTGGCAGGTCCCAGCTTCCGTACCAGTGCGGTCACCGGATTCTCGACGGTGTGGAGCACAGTCGGCTGGATTGCGGCCGGACCTGCGGCGGCGGTCGCCACCCCAGCGGACTGGTGGGTCCTGGCTCCCAACAAGACAGGAAGAATCGCCGTCCGAGTCACCCATGACGCGGGGAAGACCTGGACAAACGTGGCTGGAAGGGGCCTCCCGACCATTCACGTGCCGAGCGTTCTCGACCACCAGGTCAACACACCGATCCTCCTCCAGGCGATGACGGGCCACATCGCGTTCGTGGTCGTCCAGACATCGCCGAGGGACTGGTCGACGTACGTCACGACCGACGGCGGCTCCGTGTGGTCGTTGCTCACACCGGCGACGGTGAAGACGCTCCCGTCCACAGAAGAGCTCGTGACACCGACCGTGACCGTGTCGCCGTCGAAGCGGCTCATCGGCGGCCAGATGGTGAAGGTGAGCATCTCGGGGTTCGGAGCCGACGGTCGCTACCACGTCTCCGAGTGCTCGAGCGACACCGCCGTCTCCGAAGCCGGGTGCGGCCTCGGGCTGACAGCGCAGCCGGCGGTGGTGACCGACGGCACGGGGAAGGGCAGCACCACGTTCAGCGTCTCGTCGTCCGCTGCAGCGTCATCCAATACAACGACGACACGGGCGCAGTGCGCCAGCCGATGCGTGCTCGTCGTGTCCGGCGGTCTCGGCCATGGGCTGGCCTTCGGGCGACTCGCATTCGGGCGCTGACCGGACGTCATGAGGCGGAACCTGCGAGTGCACGTCCAAGGGACCGTCCGGTGGTCCCGACGCCCGTCGGGGCCGGAGATCGCGGTGCTCGGGTCCATGGTGGCCATGGTGGAACCGTGAGCCTCCGCGTCGTCGTCTCGCTGCTGCTCGCACCGGTCGCGATCGCCGCAGGCGTCGCCACCGGGCTCGCGGCGACCAACCCGGCTGGTTCCCACGAGCAGCCGACCTCCAACTCCCATCCCCCCGGTGAAGTGCCGGTCGCGTCGGCCCCCGGGGTCTCCGTCTCGCCCCGCACCGGGCTGGTCGGCGGCGAGCAGCTCCGCGTGGTCCTGAGTGAGTTTCCCGCCCACGTCGGCGTGCAGGTGTCGGAGTGTCCGAGCGCGCACGAGATCGGGCGCTCGGGGTGCGCCGGCCCGGGCACCTGGCTCGTAACCAGTGCGACGGGGTCCGCGAGCGGGATCTTCGTCGCCCAACCCGCGACCCGTGCCAGTGAGACACGACCGCTCACGGTGTGCACGACCCGGTGCGTCGTCGCAGCAGTCGAGTCACAGAAGTTCGTGACGCCGGTCTCTGCAGGGCCTGCCACGGCGACGGCATCGGTGTCCTTCGAGCCAGGCGGGACAGGGGGCTTGCCAGACGCCTCACTCGTCGATCTGAGCTGGGTGAGCCCCGAAGACGGCTTCGCCCTGGCCAGCCGACCCTGCGACAAGGGGTCATGCGCCGTCGTGGCCCGAACGACGAACGCGGGCACCTCCTGGACCGCGCTCCCACCGACCCCTGCGTTCTGCACAGATGCAACGTGCCCGGCTGGGGTGAGCGGCATCGCCTTTGCCTCGTCCATGGTGGGGTACCTCTACGGACCGGCGACGTTCATGACGACCGACGGAGGCGAGCGCTGGCAGGAGCTCCCGGGACCACGGGTCGAAAGCCTCGCCGTCGGAGTGGGCAAGGGGTTCCGCATCACCTACGCACACGGCGGCTGCCCGGGGCCGTGCAACCCCGTGCTCCAGGCGGCACCGCTCGGGTCCACCGCGTGGCACACGGTCCTCTCCGACCTCGGCTACGGCGCCGGCGACTACCTCGTCGTCTCGGGCCCCGACGTGTACGTGGTGACCCATGGGAACCTCGCTTCGGGGGCCGGGACGCAGCGCAGCACCATCTCGCGCTCGATCGACGGAGGCGCCACGTTCGAGACGCTCGCAGACCCCTGCGCCGGAAGGCTCCCGACGCCGCACGTGCTCAGTGCGCTCGCCGCCGCCCCCGGCGGCGTCCTCGAAGGCATCTGCACCCAGCGTGCCGGTACAGGCGGGCAGTACCTCGTCTCCTCGAGCGACGCAGGCGCCACCTGGCAGCTCCAGCCGTTGCCCAGCGGTGCCACTCGCTACTTCGGAGAGATCGCGACTGCGAGCGCGTCGACGATCGCCGTGGCCACCGGAGCGGCAGGGGGATCCGGCACCGCGACCGCCACGCTCCTCGTCACCACCGACGGCGGGAAGTCCTGGGCCACGGCTGCCACCAACACCGTGCCGCTGGAGGAGACAGTTGCCGTCGCACAACTCGGCTTCGGGACGCCCCAGCTCGGGTGGTGGGCTGCCGACCCGCACACCGTGTTCATTACCACCGACGGTGGAACGCGCTGGACGCGGTTCCCGTTCGCCTCCCCACGGCAGCAACGCAGTGCGCGCGTGGACCCGTCCGAGCTGCCGTCGGGCACGTACCAGGCGAGCTAGGCAGCCCAGCGCGCGCGTGGAGCCGCCTGGTCGTGGTCACTCCCGGGGGCTGCGCCACTCACCGACAGCGGCAAGGCGCCGCCGCTGCTGCGCAGCGGCCCCGGCGTCGAGCCCGCGGTTGCGCTCGTCGAGGTAGCCGATGACGCGCTCGCGGTGCTCGATCGGGTTGGCGTCGTCATACTTGAACTTGGCCTCCACCCGCACCACGTTGAGCCGGACGCCGCGAATGCCCGCGAGCATCCGTCCGTAGGGGGGTTCTTCGACGGCCACGGCGGCGTGGCGACCCTCGGGTTGGAACTGGGCGAACTGGGTCGTAAGGATCTCCACCTTGCCCTGCGCGTCGTCGACGATCGTCGGACGGCAGACGAACTGGACGGCGGAGTAGTAGCTGGTCGGCACGCCGTCTTCGCCGGCCCCGCCGGCCTTGGCCCGCCAGTAGGACGGGATGTAGGCGTAGTCGCCGTGAACGGAGAGGCGCACCTCTGCTGCCGCCTCGAGGTGCGGCCACACCGGGTTCGGCCGGGCCAGATGCATGAGCAGCTCGTCGCTCGTGATTGCGAAGTGGAGTGGAAGGACGAGCGGGGCGCGGGTGGAGTCGAGGTTGTTCACGGCGAGCACCCCCCACCGCTCGTGGGACGCCAGCCACTCCCGCCACTCGGCGTCGTCGAGTGACGCGTCCCACGGGTGGATGAGCATGTCAGTCTCCTTTGTCAGTCGTCACGCAGCGGCGATCAGGCGGCACGCCGCGCGGAGGTCGGGGCACAGGGGTCGCAGGTGGAGCACCAGGTCATCGGCTGCGACCCGAAGTTCCTCATCGGTCATCGGCTCCAGCGCGTCGAGGATGAACAGCGCGGTCGTGGTGTCCTCGCGCAGCTGGGTGCGCCGTGCCTGGCGCCAGTTCCACCGCCTGCAGGTCACGCCGGCGTCGTCGCACCACACGACCTCGCCAGGCTCGGGGAGCTCGACCACCGCCGTGCCGACCGCCATGGTGTCGAAGGACTCCTCGCCACTCGCACGGACCAGACGCGGTGCCCCGACGTAGCGGTCGATGTCCTCCCCGCCAACCGGGAGCTGATGGACAATGGAGATCGCGTTGTAGATGTCGGTGAGCCGGTTCACCCGCGGGAGGCGGCTTCCTGACGCCCGGCGAAAGAGCGCCTCGAGGCTGTTGCGCGTCCGCTGCGGCTTGGCGCCGAACGCCCGGTAGGCGTCTCGCCATGCGGCCACGTGAGGAAGCGCGTCCGGCGGCCTGTCACCGAGGGCTTCGCGGGCGGCTTGCTCGGCAGCGGAGAGCAGTTCGTCGCTCGCCTCGTCGCTCGGCCCGGAGTTGATTCCGTCGACTGCGAGCACCAGGGCTCGATAGTCGGGCCGCAGCGCGAAGACCGTCGCGTCGACTCGGGCGCCGGCGAGGAACGCCTCGAGCGCGGCCAACTCAGCCATCGAGACCTTCCGAGTGAGATTTCGACCCGACCCCCGGCTGGAAGACGGCGAGCGAGAACTTCGCCGACCGCTTCTTGGGATTCGCATAGGCGTGAGCAACGTCGCCGGGAAACGCGAGGGCGTCCCCCGCGCCGAGGGTCAGCAGCTGGTCGTCGATCTCGACCGTGATCGTGCCCTGGTGGACCTGCAGGAGCTCCTTCGTGCCCGCCGTGTGAGGGGGGCTCGCATGACGATCTCCGGGACCGAGCGTCCACTCCCACAGTTCGACGACGTCCGGCCGCTCCGTGCCGGCGACCAAGACACCTCGACCGCCAGCCTCGCCGCTCCAGAGCTCCGCTCCATCCCCACTGCGGGTGACCTCTACCGCCTTGGCGCGCGCCGGCTCGATCAAAGCCGGCAGACCGACCCCGAGCGCGTCGCTGAGTCGAAGGAGGGTCCCGACACTCGGGTTCGCTGCTCCGTGTTCGACTTTGACGAGCATCCGCCGGCTCACACCGGCTGCCTCCGCCAGCTGATCGAGCGTCCACCGTCGGGACTGGCGCTCCCGTCTCACCCGATCGCCGATCGCCGACGCCATCGCGGCGGTGTTCTGGTCCATATGAGCACCATAGTGCATTCGATAGTGCACTTATAAACTCTTGGAGT
>JAJYGW010000094.1 GCA_021790615.1 Actinomycetes bacterium
GCCGGTCCAGGTGCTGAACCCGTACACGTGGGGCGCCCGCGAAGCCACCGTCAACAGCTGGTTCACCAACAACATCATCAACTGAGCTCGAGCACGAGTCGCACACGTGGTGCCGGGTGAGCCCGGTGCCACGTGTGCGCGTCCCGGGGCACGGAGGAGACGATGACGACGACACTGCCCGTCGGCGAGCGCCCCGGTCCGACGCGGCCTGGAGCCGGGCCGGCCGACCAGAGAGGGACGGACTCGACCAGGTCGGGCCTCATCCGAGCGGGCCTGGTCGAGCGCGTGAGCACTCGGCTCGGCTGGGGAGTGCTCACAGCCATCCTCGTCGTGGTGCTCCTGGTCCCGACCGCATGCTTCCTCGTCCAGGCCTTCTCCCCCCGCCTGTTCGACCAGGGGACCGCTTGGTTCACCGTCTCGGCGTTCTCGAGCGCGCTCCAGGGGGTCACCCTGCAGGGCATGGTCGACTCGATCCTCGTCGGAGCGGCCGCAGCGATCCTGGCTGCGGGGACGGCCGCGGGGCTTGCCTGGGTGGTGCAGCGCACGACGCTCCCCGGACGGCGGCTCGCCTCGCTCGGGCTCTGGGTCGTGCTCCTCGTCCCCTCCTATGTCATCGCCGTGGGGTGGCAAACCGTCCTCGACCGGGGTGGACTCCTCGCCGCCGTCGGCCTCTACGTGCCCCCGCTGCAAGGGCTCTTCTTCGGACCTCTCGGGTACACGCTGGTGCTCACCCTGAAGGGGGTCCCCTTCGCGTACTTCGCCATCGCTGGTCCCCTCGCCGGCCTCGGACGGAGCTTCGAGGAAGCTGCGAGGACCCACGGGGGCGGTCGCCTGGCAACCGCTCGCGTCGTCGGACCGATTCTCCTGCCTGCGTTGCTCGCTGCGCTCGTCGTGGTCTTCGCCGAGTCGATCGCCGACTTCGGCACGGCCGCCGTCATCGCGCCGAGCTCGAACTTCCCCGTCGCCACCTACAACCTCTTCACATCGCTCACCACCTACCCGGCGGACTTCGCGGTCGCAGCCGTCATCGGGTGGCTCCTCGTCGGGACGGTCGCGTGCGCGCTCCTCCTGCAGGGACGCCTGCTCAAGGGTCGGTCGTTCGCAGTGCTCTCGGGGAGGAGCCGCTTCGCGCAGCCCCGAGCGCTCTCGGCGCGGGGCACCGTGCTCGTCGGGACCTTCGTCAGCGGCTTCTACGTGGTCGCACTCGGCATCCCGATCCTCGGTGCCGCGGTGTCCTCGCTCCTCGAGCCCTTCACCACGCTGAGCCCGAGCCACCTCACCCTCGCCGCCTACCGGAGTGTCTTCGCCGTCGGCGGGCTCGCCGGCCCGATCATGCTCTCGCTGAAGATGGCGCTCATCAACGCCTGCCTCACCGTGGTCATCGGTGCCGTCATCGCCCGCCTCCTCGCCGCGCGGCGCGCGGGCACGGCAGGGCGGGTGCTCGACCTCGTCCTCGTCGCTGCCATTGCGCTGCCGGGCCTCGTCCTCGCGGCGGGCTACATCTTCGCGTTCAACCTTCCGTTCCTCTCCGACATCGGGCTCCACCTGTACGGCACCCTCGTCGTCCTCGGGATGGCCTACCTCGCGGGGGCGCTCCCCTCCACGAGTCGAGTGCTTCTCGGGCCAATGGCGCAGGTCCAGGGGTCGCTCGTCCACGCCGCACGGGTCCACGGCGCGAACGGTGCGGACGCCTGGCGCAAGGGGGTCCTGCCGCTGCTCGCCCGATCCCTCGTCTGGGCCTGGCTACTCACCTTCGCCGGTACCTTCCTCGAGCTCCCGGCGTCGGAGCTCCTTGCGCCCCCGGGTACCCAGACGGTCTCGATGGCGATCATCAACGTGCTCGGCAAGTCGAACCTCGCCGCCGGCACTGCCCTGTCGATTGTCGCGCTCGGGATAGACCTGGGCGTGATCCTCGTCGTCCTCGGCCTGTTCCGCGCGCTCGCCCCCCGAGGGTGGCGCCACGTCGGAGCGCAGCTCGCATGACCTCGCTCATGAGCCGACGGACACCACGACTGCAACGAACAGGAGGTACTGGCGTGTCCAGGGACCCTGCCGAGTCCGCCGGGACGGGAGCTGGCGGCCCCGAACCCCCGAGGATCGAGATCGCTCACCTCACCAAGCTCTTCGAGCGCAAGGCCGCACTCGCCGAGGTGAGCCTCACCGTCGAGCCCGGCAGCTTCATGGTCCTCCTCGGCCCGTCGGGGAGCGGGAAGTCGACGCTGCTCCGCTGCCTGGCTGGGATCGAGCGCGTCACTGCAGGGACCGTCCATCTCGGTGGGACCCTGGTCGCGAGCGAGCGGATGCACCTCGCGCCGGAGCGGCGCGGGCTCGCCATGGTGTTCCAGGACTACGCGCTCTGGCCACACCTCACCGTCGCGGGAAACGTGGGCTTCGCACTCCGGCGGCGGCATCTGCCGAGCGCGACGGCGACGCGGGCCGTCCACGAGATGCTCGAACGGGTCGGGCTCGCCCATCTCGCGACCCGCTACCCGAGCGAGCTCTCCGGCGGGGAGCAGCAGCGGGTCGCCCTCGCTCGCGCTCTCGTCGCCGATCCCGGGCTGCTCCTCTTCGACGAGCCCCTCTCCAATCTCGACGCCGACCTCCGAGAGCGGCTCCGCGTCGAGATCGCAACCCTCACCCGCGAGTCGAACGCGACGGCCGTCTACATCACCCACGACCAAGCCGAGGCCTTCGCGCTCGCCGACCAGATCGGTGTGCTCGAGGAGGGACACCTCGTCCAGTGCGCGCCACCCGAGGAGCTCTACCTCTCCCCTGCCACACCGTTCGTCGCCCGCTTCACCGGCCTTGCGGGCGAGCTGCCCGGAACGCTCCAACACGCCCCGCAGGCTGGGCACGCAGCCGTCCGGGTGGGGACGCACCAGCTGCTCGGCCGTCTCCCTGCGTCAGGGAGGACGGAGCCGGGTGGGCGGGCGCGGCTGTTGATCCGCGCGTCGGCGGTGACCCTCTGCTCGGACGAGGAGCCGGAGAGCCAGCTTGCGGGCGTGGTCTCCGACGTCGCCTTCCGCGGCCGCGGCTACGACCACGTGATCGAGGTCGACGCCGGCGGGCGCCACCGCCTGACGGGGATCTTCCACCCTCGCCGCCACCGACGCGGTGCGACGGTGCGGCTCCGCCTCGACCCCGCCGGCTGCCTGGCCTTCCCGGACGAACACGAAGGCCGGGACGACGCCTCCACCCCGCCGGCCTTCACGCCGACAGGCGACGGACATGCCGGGGGCGAGCACCTGGCGAGCCGCCAGGTCGCGGGCGAGCAGGTGTAGGGCCGGCCGGTAGGGGAGGGCGAGGTGTCGGGCGGCCGGGCGCGGGCGGCCGGGCGCCGGACCACGAGTGGCGCTGCCCGGGTTAGCCTGAAGTCCTCGACCTGGGGTCTGCCCGCGGGGCGCTACGGGGGAGCATGGCACGCTACAGACCCGTGCCCGGAGCTCCGAGAGCACTGCCCGCAGGACACACGAAAGCCATTGGGAGGAGCGAACCTTCATGAGCTCGGCATCGATCGTCCTGGCCGTTGCCGTCTTCCTGGCGAGCGCCGTCGAGATGGTGGAGGCGCTCACGATCGTGGCGGCCGTCGGAGTGACCCGGGGCTGGCGCTCCGCGCTCGAGGGCGTCGGCGTGGCCATCGTCGTCCTCGCCGTGCTCGTCGCAGCTCTCGGGCCGGCACTCGTGCACTTCGTCCCACTCGGGGCGCTCCGGATCGTGATCGGCGCTGTGCTCCTCGTGTTCGGGCTCCAGTGGCTCCGCAAGGCGGTTCTCCGGGCGAGCGGCTACAAGGCAAAGCACGACGAAGACGCCATCTTCGCCAAGCAGGTCTCGCTCCTCTCTGCCGAGGGACCCGAGCCTCAGCGCCGCGCTCGGGACACCACCGCCTTCACCGTGGCCTTCAAGGGTGTCTTCCTCGAGGGCCTCGAGGTCGTCATCATCGTGCTCACGCTCGGATCGACCGCCCACAACCTGGGATTGGCCGCGGTGGCAGCCGGTGCGGCCGTCGTGGTCGTGGGCGGCATCGGGGCTGTCGTCGCACGCCAGCTCGCCGGCGTGCCCGAGAACGCGCTCAAGACCGCCGTCGGCCTCATGCTCGTGAGCTTCGGCACCTTTTGGTCCGGCGAAGGGCTGGGGATTCACTGGCCGGGGTCGGACCTGACGATCCCCGTCCTGGTCGGGCTCTACGGGCTCGCGACGTGGCTCCTCGTCGCCGGGCTCCGCAGGAGCCGCACCCGAACGGCGGAGGCCAGCCTTGCCTGAACAGGCTGGCGACGCTTCGCTCGTCCGTCGCTCGCTCGTGGCGTTCGGTCGCTTCTGGTGGGACTTCCTCGTCGGGGACACGCCCGAGCTCTTCGTCGGGATGCTGTTCGTGGTCGGAGTGGTGGTGCTACTCGTCCACCTCGGGGCGCGAGACGCGGCAATCGGTGTCGCGCCGGCCCTGGTCATCGCGCTCCTGGTCGGATCCTCCCTGCGGGGCCGCCAAGGGGCCTGACGTGGCGACCCCCCGGTGGATACCTGGGGGCCCGCACTTCGATACGCTGCGGGCATGTGCGGCCGCTTCGTCGCTGCCACCCCGCTCGCCGTGCTCGAGGCACACTTCGGAGCGGTTGCCACGGACCCGGCGCTGGCCGAGCGGCATCCCTCCTGGAACGTGGCACCGGGCTCGTCGGCGCCCGTGGTGCTGGCCGACGCCGGCACCCGAGCGCTCGTCGCGCTGGGCTGGGGGCTGGTGCCCTCGTGGGCGCGGAACCCTTCGATCGGGAACCGCCTCATCAACGCCCGGAGCGAGACCGCCTCGACGACACCCGCCTTTCGCTCCTCGTTCGCTCGTCGGCGCTGCCTCGTCCCGGTCGACGGCTTCTACGAGTGGGCTCCCCCCTCGGAGTCGGCTCCGCCGAGGAGGGAGCTTCCGGGGGGGCCGTCCGTCGGCGCCCCCCGAGCGCGCCGGGCCAAACAGCCGTGGTACTTCTGCGCCGCCGACGGCGAGCCGCTCGCCCTCGGGGGGCTCTGGGATCGCTGGCGGGACGGCGCTGGGGCGAGCGTCGCGACGTTCACCATCCTCACGACCGCGGCAAACGCCGTCGTCGCACCGGTGCACGACCGCATGCCCGTGGTCATGCCGAAGGATCATTGGGCCGCCTGGCTCGGCGAGACGGACGACCCGACCCCACCCGACCCGGCAGAGCTCCGAGCCGTCGCAGCCGGGTTCGGCCCCGAGACGCTTCGCGCCTGGCCGGTCGGCCTGGAAGTGAACCGGCCCGGGAACGACGGGCCGGCGCTCGTGGAACCCCTTGTCGCGACGTCCTAGCCACCCGATCGTGGGGGCGCGCGTCCCCGATCCCGTCCTCGTCCCCGGGTCTCGGTGTGCGCCTCGGCGTGCGCCTGGTCCTGCGCCCGATCCTGGACGCACCGCCAGGACCACCCTTGGCTCGAGGCGACGCCAGCTCGCTCGATGAGCACGTTCGTCGCCGTCGAGGATCCCGCGGATCCACGCGTCGCGGACTACGCCCGGCTCTGCCGGCCACACGTTCGCCAGCACCTCGGGACCGCGAGCGGCCTCGTGGTGCTGGAGGGCCGCCGGGCGATCGAGGCACTCCTGGCAGGAGGGCGCACGCCGCAGTCCGTACTCACGAGCCCCGAGAAGGCGGCCTCCCTCGCTCCACTCCTCGCAGAGCTCCCCGTGCCGATCTTCGTCGCCGCGCGACCGGTGCTCGACTCGCTCGCTGGCTACCCGGTGCACCGAGGGATCCTCGGTCTCGCCCGACGCTGGGCACCCCCCCACGCCCGCGCCCTCCTCGACGGCGCCCGCTGCCTCGTCCTCCTGGAGGGTGTCGGGGATCACGAGAACGTCGGCGCGATCTTCCGTTCCGCAGCGGCGCTCGGCGCCGACGGCGTGCTGTTCGGGCCCCGCTGCGCTGACCCGCTGTACCGGCGGGCGATCCGGGTGTCGATGGGCCAGACGCTTCGACTGCCATTCGCCGACGCGCAGCCGTGGCCCGCCCTGCTCGACGAGCTGTGCGCGGCAGGATGGCTGGTGGTCGGGCTCGCGCCCAAGGCCGACACGCCGCTCGCCAGGGTGGTTCCGGGGCGAGACCAGCCCGTCGCGCTCGTGCTCGGGAACGAGGCGGACGGGCTCAGCGACCCAGCCCGGCTGGCCTGTTCACTCGCTGCGCGGGTTCCGATGACGCCGGGGAGCGACTCCCTGAACGTCGCAGCAGCAGCCGCCGTGGCACTCAGCTGGCTCGGTCCGCTCGCAGACCACCCGCGCCAATGACGACCGGGTGCCAGAGCGTCGCCTGCCCCCCTGCCGACGAGGGACAAGCGGGCCCCTCGAGCCGAGATGCCCTGACGAATCGCCACGTCCACGGCCGCTCGGTCAGGTGCGACGCCGAGTGGTGCGCCGGAGCTGGCGAAGCCGACGGCACCTCGCGTCTCGCCGGGGCCGGACCGTCGGTCAGGGGGCGTCGACCTCCGCGGCATGGCAGGCCGCGAGCACCGAGGCCGCGATCCCGGGCGGGTCGAGACCGAGGCGGCCGAGGATGAGGTCGGGCTTGGCCTGCGCGAGGTAGGTGGCGGGGATCCCGAGGTGCACGACGTGGGGGAGGCGGCGGCGACCGCCTCGCTCCGTCATCGCATCGAGCAGCCAGGACCCCGCTCCCCCGACCTTCAACCCATCCTCGACGGTCAGCACGACCTCGTGGCGGAGCGCGTCATCGAGCATCGCCGGGTCGGCCGGGCGGACGACGCGGACATCCCAGACGGTCGCGTCGACACCCTCGTCGGCGAGGAGTCGAGCCGCTGCAGCGGCTCGCGCCACCATCTTGCCGACCGCGAGGAGGCAGACCTGACCACTCCCGGCGCGCACGAGTCGCGCCTGGAGCCCCTTCCCCACCTCGTCCGGCGCGACCGCAGGCGAGGGGGTCTTCGGGAAGCGGATCGAGGCAGGGCCGTCGAGACCGAGGGCGGCTTCGAGCATGACCGGAACCTCGGCAGCCGAGGAGGGCGCGAAGACCGTCATCCCGGGGATCGCGAGCATCTGGGCGAGGTCGAGGACGCCGTGGTGGGAAGGACCGTCGTCACCCGTGATACCCGCCCGGTCGAGCACCAGCACGACCGGGAGGCCGTGCAGGCCCACGTCCAGGTTCGCCTGGTCGAAGGCCCTGCTGAGGAAGGTCGCGTAGACGGCGACGACGGGCTTCAGCCCCGCCATGGCCATGCCGGCGGCGGCGGTGACCGCGTGCTGCTCGGCGATCCCGACGTCGAGGAATCGGTCTGGGAAGCTGGCCTTGAAGGGGAGGAGCCCTGTCGGCCCGGGCATGGCCGCGGTGATGGCGACGACGCGGGGATCCGCCTCACCGGCAGCGAGGAGCGCAGCCGTGAACGCGTCGGTGTAGGAGACCTCGCGGGTCGCCGATCCCGTGCTCGTCGGAAGGGGCGCAGCTGCGACCTTCAGGTCGTGGAGACACTGGACCTCGTCCTCCTCCGCCGGCGCATAGCCGCGGCCCTTGTGCGTGAGCACGTGGACCACGATCGGCCCGGGCCAGTCGGCTGCGTTCGCGAGGGCGGACTCGACCGCGCCCACATCGTGCCCGTCGAGCGGTCCCGTGTAGCGCACCCCGAGCGCCTCGAAGAACACATGGGGCTCGATCACCTCGCGGATGGCCGAGGTGAGGCCGAGCAGGCTCGTCGTGGCGATGCCGCCCACGGCGGGGAGCTCCGAGAGCAGCTGCTTGATGCGACCCCGGGCCGAGGTGTACGCGGGGTTGAGCCGGAGACGGGTCAGGCTCTCCGACAGGCGGGAGACGGTGGGGGCGTAGGAACGCCCGTTGTCGTTGAGCACGATGACGACGCGCCGCCCCGAGTGACCCAGGTTGTTGAGGGCTTCGTAGGCCATCCCGCCCGTGAGGGCACCGTCGCCCACCACGGCGACGACCCGCCGGTGCTCGGCGGGGACGCCCTCCGTCCGACCGGCCGCAGGCTCCCAGCCCAGCTCGAGCGCGGTAGCGAGGCCGTGCGCGTAGGAGAGGATCGTCGACGCGTGGGAGTTCTCCACCCAGTCGTGGGGTGACTCTGCACGCCTGGGGTAGCCCGAGAGCCCACCGTCCTGGCGCAGCATGGCGAAGCCCTCTCGCCTGCCGGTGAGCAGCTTGTGGACGTAGGCCTGGTGGCCGGTGTCCCAGAGGATGAGATCCCGCGGGGAGGAGAAGACGCGATGCAGCGCGAGCGTCAGCTCCACCGCCCCGAGGTTGGACCCGAGGTGGCCCCCCGTCCGGGAGACCGCGTCGACGATGAACGCTCGGATCTCCCCGGCAAGGGTGTCCAGCTCCGAGAGGGTCAACCGACGAAGGTCGGCGGGGCACTCCACGGTCTCCAGGATCATCGCAGGCCCAGCTCCATGTCTCCACGGTAGCCCCCGACCGGCCAGTGGTCAGGACGGCGTGCCGCCTACGCTGCTCGCATCGCCATCGACCACTTCCAGTACCTCGCGCTCATGGGGCTCTGCGTGCTCGGGACGCTCCCGCTCGAGGTGGCCGGGGCTCGGGTCTGGCGGCGGCCGGCTCGGCTGGCACTCGCGGTTCTCCCGGTCACCGTCCTGTTTTCCTGCTGGGACGCGCTCTCCATCCACGAGGGCTGGTGGACCTACAGCCCCCGCTACACCACGGGCGTCGACCTCCCTGGACACCTCCCGATCGAAGAAGTCGTGTTCTTCCTGGTCATCCCGCTGTGCGCCCTGCTCACGCTCGAGTCCGTGCGCCGCATGCTCGGAGACGGCGACACCGGCCGGTCCGGTCCCGCAGGGTCCGAGGCGGCCGAGCGCGACCGCGGCCTCGCGGGTGCGGCCAACCGGGGCCAGGTCGTGGGGTCGCTCCGGCCCGGGCTGGCCGCGGCGCTCCTCGGTGCTGGCGTGGCCGCCGAGCTCGCGCTCGCCACGCTCGCGCCGCGAGGCTTTCCCGTCTACACGGTGAGCGCCGCTGCCGGCGTCGTGGTCGTCGTCGTGCTCGAGGTCGGCGCCGCGCACAGCGGGCTCTTCCGCCAGCGCGCCTACTGGATCTCGATCGCCATCGTCATCGCCTTCCAGATTCCCGTCGACGGCTGGCTCACGAAGCTCTCGGCACCGATCGTGCTCTACTCGCCGGCACACTTCCTCGGGCTGCGCTTCCCGTGGGACATCCCCCTCGCGGACTTCGCCTACGGCTTTGCCCTGGTGACGCTCGCCCTCCTGGGCTGGGAGCGCGCAGGGCGGGTCCGGGGGCACGGGGATAAGCTGGAAGCGTGAAGTCGCTCCTGATCGGTGCCGTTGCCTTCGCGGGGATGGAGCCGCTCACCGCGCTCGTGCACCGGCATGTCATGCACGGTGTCGGCTGGGTGCTCCACCGGAGCCACCACGAGGCGCAGGTCGCCAAGCTCGAGGCCAACGACGCCTACCCCGTGATGTTCGCCGGCGTCACGATGGTCGGTTTCGCGGCGGGCACGACGTTGCCGTCCCTCGCGTGGCTCGTCCCCACTGCGGTGGGTGTGACGTGCTACGGCGCCGCCTACGCGTTCGTGCACGACGTCTACACCCACGGGAGGCTCGGCCGGCTCCCGACGCTGCCCGTCCTCGAGTGGCTGAAGGAGTCCCACCGCATCCACCACCTCTACGGCGAGGCCCCCTACGGCATGCTCGTCCCCGTCGTACCGGCCCGCCTGCGACGCCGTGCCGAGGCGCTCCGCCACCAGGGAGCAGCCACGGACGAGTCGTTCAGCGAGGTCGGGGACGGTGAGGCAGGAGTCGTGGTCCCGCTGCGGCGGGACGCTCCCGTCAGCCAGGTCGGCTGACGAGGCGCAGGCCCGCTGCCGCCTTTCTCCAGCTCGCGACCCTCGCTCGCTGGCTGAAGACGTCGTAGCCCATCTCCTCGACGCGGTCGAGGATGCCGGCGTAGAGGGTCCGCGCCGCAGCAATGCAACGCGCGGACACGGGGGGGAGGTGGGCAATGCCCTCGTCCGCCGAGTGGTAGTAGCTGCGGATGCGGTCGATCTCGAACCGGCAGAGCGCCACCCAGCCCGGGGTGACACGCCGGAGCTCGAGCGCCCGGTGCGCGTCGAACGCGGTCAGGTCCTCCTGGGGGAGGTACACCCGGCCCCGGCGGAGATCCTCCCCCACGTCCCTGAGGAAGTTCGTGAGCTGGAACGCGATGCCGAGATCTCTTGCCGGCCCGAACGCCGCCGGACTGGTGGGCTCGAGGATCGGGAGCATCAGCTCGCCGATGACCGCCGCCGAGCCGTCCATGTAGTCACAGAGATCCTCGAAGCTCTGGTAGCTCGTGACCGAGAGGTCCATCGTCATCGACCGGAGGAAGCGCTGGAAGCCCTCACGGGGCAGGTCGAAGGCGCGGGCCGTGTGCACCACCGCCTTCAGGACGAGGTCGTCGGAGCCCCCGGCATCGAGATCGGCGAAGAAGCGCTCGCCGTAGGCGCGAAGGGCCGCCTCGCGCTGGGCGAGCGGTGCCGGTCCGAGGTCGTCGACGATGTCGTCGGCGTAGCGGCAGAAGCCGTAGAGCGCGTGCACGTGGTGGCGCTTGACCGCTGGCAGGAGCCAGGTCGACCAGTAGTACGTGGAACCGTAGGCCCGGTTGAGCTCGCGACAGCGCCGGTACGAGGCTTCGAGCGTGGGGGCTGCGGCCGAGCCCGAGCTCGGACGAGGGCTCGGGACCGGCGAGCTGGGAGCCAGTGGTCGGAGACGGGCGGGATTGCTCGTCACCGGCGCCACCGCCCCGGCCGCGGGCGCCGCCCCGCCGCCCACTCGGCGACCCGCTCGGCAGCGAGGCGGCCCGAGAGCAGGACCATCGGGACGCCGACGCCCGGGACGGTCCCGGACCCGACGAGCACCAGCCCGGGCACGCGTGCGTCGACGTTCGCCGGGCGGAACGGTCCGGTCTGGAAGAACCGGTGCGAGAGCGAGAAGGGCGTCCCACGCTCCATCCCCTGGCGCAGCCAGTCGAGGGGGTCCGTGAAGGACTCCACCTCGACCGTCGCTCCCTCGAGATAGCCGAGCCTGCGCACCCGCTGCTCGAGTCGGTCCCGCATCCACTCGCGCTGGTAGGCCCAGTCGATCCGCCCGTCGAGGTTCGGGACGGGCTCGAGGAAGTCGTACGCGTGGCCGCCCGGGGGGGCAAGGCTCGGCTCGGTCACGCTCGGCACGCTCACGAGGATGGACGGGTCGCGCATGGGCACCCCCTCGCGGAGGAGGGCCTCGAAGGACGGGGCCCAGTCCTCGCCGAAGTGGATGTTGTGATGCGCGGCACCTGGAGGGAGCGGTCCCCGGGCGCCGACGAGCCAGACGGCCGCCGATGGCGAGTACTCCCCCCGGCGAGCCACGAGCGGCGGGGCGAGCCCGTCGAGCAGGAGGCGGTAGACGAGCGGGAGATCCGGGTTCGCCACGACGCAGTCGACCTCGACCACCTCACCGGAGGCGAGCTCGACGCCGGTGACGGCGCCCCCGCGACCGGGCCGGCGCCGGATTCGGGCGACGGGCGCCTCGAAGCGCAGCTCCGCTCCGCCGGCACGTGCCGCGTCGGCCAGCGCCTGGGGCAAGGCGTGCATCCCTCCCCTCGGGAGGTACACACCCGCCACGGTGTCCATGTAGGTGATGACGCCGTAGACGGCGAGGGCCTCGAGGGGCGAGAGCCCCGCGTAGAGCGCCTGGAAGGAGAACAGACGCTGGAGGCGCGGATCGGCGAAGTACTCGGAGACGACGGACGAGAGCCGCCGGAGCGCCCCGGAGCGCACGAGCGCGAGGAGCGCGCCGGGCGAGGAGGCGAGGTCCGCCGGCGCGTCGAAGTTCCGGTC
>JAJYGW010000002.1 GCA_021790615.1 Actinomycetes bacterium
ACCCCGATGGGGACGAGCACCGTCACTCCGGCTGACCTGTTCACCTTCGTGCCTCCGACGGTGACCTCGGTCATACCGAGCGGGGGAGGCAACCGCGCCTTCGTCACCATCACCGGAACCAACTTCATCAGCGGAGACACGGTGCGCTTCGGTGGCAAGGTGGCTCCCCATGTCGATGTCGCGAGCGCCAACGAGATCACGGTCGACAGCCCGTTCGGCAGTCCTGGCGCTGTGGTCTACGTCACGGTGCGTGCTCCCGGCACGGGCGTCACAAGCCCCGCCGCGCCGGGCGACACGTTCACGTACAACGCGTAGCCGGAGAGACAGGCAACCTGAGGGGTGCCACTTGTCGGCTCGGGCCGTCGGTCGGTGCCCGGGCGCCTCTCCCGGCCGCGCCCGAGCGCCGCGCCCGAGCGCCTGAGCGCCTGAGCGCACGGTGCCAGCGTCGTCTTCGGTCACCTTCGCCAGTTCGCTACGGTGACCGAAGACGCGCACACCTGCGTCGCGGCACGCATCGATCCGACGCGACGCGACGCGACGGGCCGAGGCTCAGAATGCCGTCTGCGTGCGCCAGCGCTCCGGGATCTCGTCGTCCCCGAGTCGCTCGATGGCCAGCTCTTCTGGAGTCGCGCGGTTCGCGCACCAGAGCCACAGCGCTTCTGCCGGGCCGCGCAGGGCGGTGTCGGCCTTCGCGTGCGTGCGCCGCGTCGCCACCTCGCCGTCGGGTCCGAGCCGCACCACCCATTCGCCGCCGGCATCGGTGCAGTGGAGGTGCACGGACTGGCCGGACCACCCGTCCGGACGGCGCCGCACAACCCGAGGCAGGATCACGCTCAGGTGCTCGTCGATGCCGTCGACGGCTACCTCGGGGTCGATCCTCGACGGCGTCCCGGTCGCCCCCTCGGCGTCCCAGGCGTGCAGCACGGTCTCGAGGGCCTGACGCCGGAACCAGAAGCGCACCGACCTGGGTGTGCCGAAGGTCCAGCAGTTGGCATCGGGGTCCGTCGCGCCGAGGACGTCGACCAGGCGCTCGGCCTGCCCCTTCGCCCACGTGCGCAACGCTCGGGCTGTTCGGCTCTCGGGCGCCTGTCCAAGGTCCGCGCGGACCTTGGTCGTGACGGTCTCTGCGGCCCAGCCCCATACGAGGCCCATGTGGACGAGCAGATCGGCGAGGGTCCACTCCGGGCACGTGGGCACGGGGACGTCCACGGCGCCGCCCGCCGAGTCGACCAACGCGTCGGCCCGCTCGCAGAGGATCTCGAGGTGGGTAGCGGGCTCCACGGGCCCGAGGCTACCGGGATGTGCGCTCGCAGCTGACGACGGAAGGGTCGCCCAGCGTGTCAGCGACCGCGGTACTCCGAGTGGCGCTGCGTGCGAGCGACGATGACGCGAGCGGCGACGAGCAGCAGCAGAACCATGACGACGAGAATCAGCCCCGCGTCGTAGGAGAGGTAGTTCGCGTGTTTTACCGGGTAGCTCCAGAACTGGTACACGAGGTAGGTGAGATAGCCGAACCCTTGGGAGTGGACGAGCGAGCCTGTCCACACTGTGCTCGAGAATCCCGCCGTGAACAGCAGCGGCGCGGTCTCGCCTCCGGCGATCGCGAGCCCGATCAGCAATCCCGTCACGATGCCGGGCGCCGCGCTCTTGAGCACGACCTTGCGCATCGAGTGTCCCATCGACATGCCGAGCGCCTCTGCGCCCTCGCGGTAGCTCACCGGCACCTGGCGCAGGGCCGTCTCGGTCGCTTTCGCGATGTAGGGAACCACCATCACGGACAGCACGAGCAGCGCCGGCAGCAGAGAGAATTCCCAGTGGAGCCCGACCACGAGCGCCACGTAGCCGACGTAGCCGAGGACGATCGACGGAAAGCCTGCGAGGACGTCGGACGCCATGCGCAGCCACGTGCCGCCTGGCCCGCCGTGGCGACCTGGGCGTCCCAGCTCGGCAAGGTGGATGCCGGCGAGCACCCCGACGCTGCCCGCGATGAGGAGGACTCCGGCCATGAGGACGAGCGTGCCCACGATCGGCCCCAAGAGTCCGCCGTCTTCTCCTCGGAGGTTCGTCCACAAGACGTTCCACTGCCAGTGCGGGACGGCCTTGGCGACCACGCCGCCGAGCAGCCAGACCGCGGGCGAGAGCACGAGCAGGAGTGCGAGCACCGTGCCGGCTCGGAAGAGGACGGTGAACACGGCCCTGCGCCGGGCGCGCGGCATCCCGACGCCTCAGGTCCCGCGGCCGACAGGGCCGCCGAGCCGGGAGGTGCGGTGCACGATCCAGCGGGCGACCAGGTTCACGAAGACGGAGATGACGGCGAGGACGAGCGCGAGCTCCGCGATGCTGGCGACCGCGAACCCGGTGCCGTCGGTCAGCGAGGAGTCGAGCTGCGTCGCGATGGCAGCCGCGATCGTCGACATCGGCGAGTACACGTTCGGCGCGAGCTGGAAGATGGCGCCGACGGTCAGCACGAGCGCCATCGTCTCGCCCAGCGCGCGCCCGAGCCCGAGGACCGTCGCGCCGATGATCCCCGAGCGCACCCAGCGGAGAGTGATCCGGTTCGCCACCTCGAAATCGGTCATGCCGAGCGCCTCCCCTCCCTCTTTCGGGAGGGAGGGGACCTGTCGGAAGAGGTCAGCGGTCGTGGCGGTGATGATCGGCACGATCATGAGCGTCAGGACCAGACTGCCGGTGAGCAACCCCTCCCCGTGACCGACTGTTCCCTTGAAGAACGACAGGACCGGCACGTTCGGCAGGTGGTCGGCGATGAACGGGTAGAGAGTCTTCGAGAGCGCGGGGCCGAACGTGAGAACTCCCCAGAGGCCGAGCACCACGCTCGGCACCCCGGCGAGGAGCTCGATCGCGAAGCCGAGAGGGCGGGAGACCCAGCGAGGCAGCCGCTCGGTGAGCGCGAAGGCGCAGCCGATCGAGATCGGGAGTGCGATGATCACGGCGATGGCCGAGGTCTGGAGCGTGCCGGCGATGAGAGGCCAAGCTCCGTAAGACGATCCAACCGGGTGTGCCACCCCGTCCGTGCGAGTGGTCGCCGCGTAGGTGCTGCCGATCTTCCACGCTGCGCCGGTGAAGAAGCCGGTGCCGTTCACCTCGACGGCGGAGTAGGCCTTCACGGCGAGGACCGCGACGACGAACGCGAGCGCGGCGAAGGGGAGCAGGACGGCCACGCGCGCCCCCCACTTCCATGCCCCTGTCTCGCCGGCGCGCAGCACCCCGGCCATCCGCGCGAGCCGAGGCGGCCGGCGCAGCTCCACGTGCCGGCCGGGAGCCGCGGATTGCTGATCCGCGGCTCCCTCCAACGTCGCCATCGTCCGCCGCCTCAGACCGTGGCTTCGAAGCCGGCCACCGAGTGAGCCCCGCCCGCTACTTGATCGCCTGGATCTGGGTGTACGAGTTGTCCGCGACCTTGGCCGGCAGCGGCCGGAAGTTCACCTGGCTGAGGTAGCTCGGTGTGTTGCCGTCTGTCGGGTCGATCACCCACTCGAGAACCGAGCGCACGGTCTTCGCGACGTTCGCTCTGGGCTGCTTCTTCGAGACGATCGCGTACTCGTAGTTGATGATCGGGTAGCCTGTCCTGATCTTTCCGTCGATTATCGAGATGGCGCCTGTCTTGGGGGTCTTCGCTGCGAACCCGGCGGCCTCGTTGGCGATGGTCTTCTGGGTGGGCATCACGTACTGGCCGACTCCGTCCTTCAGCCGGCCGTAGGTCAGGCCGTCCCCGAGCGCCTGGGTCTGGTAGCTGATGCCGATGTAGGCGATGCAACCCGGGGTTGTCTTGCAGCCCGCGACCATGCCGGAGTTGCCTGTCTCCCCGAGCTCGTGCGGGGCCTTCGGCCATGTGACCGACGTGTTGTAGCCGACCTTCTTGGCCCACACACTTGTCGAGTCGCTCAGGTAGGTGGTGAACAGGAACGTGTCACCGCTGCCGTCGGAACGGTGCAGCGCCACGATCGGGATGTCGGGAAGTTTCACCCCGGGGTTCAGGCTGCGTACCGCCGGCGCGTTCCACTTGGTGACTTTGCCCTGGTAGATCTCGGCGAGGAGCTTCCCGCTCAGCCTGAGATGGGCGGTCACGCCTGTCAGGTGGTAGAAGACCTCCTGCGTCGAGATGGCGAGCGGGATGTTCTCGAGTGCCGGGTCCTGCTGCAGATCGGAGCTGGAGAGGTACGCGTCCGACGCGCCGATCTGGACCGTGCCGTTGATGGCGTAGCTGATGCCCTTGCCCGATCCGCCGGCTGCGGTCTGGAGGGTCACGCTCGGGTACGCTGTCTCGTAGGCCGGCGCCCAGACGTTCCACATCGGGTAGAGGAGCGAGCTGCCTGCCTCGCTGATCGTGCCCCCCGCGGGCGGCTGCACGCGGAGCTCCACGTGCCGGCTCGCCTCCCTGCTCGTATGCACGTCGTGTGCGCTGGTCGTGGCGCCGGCCATGCTGCCGGCGGCCGCGATCGTCATTGCTGCGCCGGCGAGCGCCGGCACGAGCACCTTGGCTCGGAGCTTCCGAGTCACGTGACCTCCTTGTGTCGTTGGTTGGTGTCGAGGTGATCGGTGTCGAGGTGATCGGTGTCGAGGTGATCGGTGTCGAGGTGATCGGTGTCGAGTCAGCCGAACCGCCCCATGACGTACCGCTCGGTCTGCAGGTTGGTCGGCCGCTCGAAGAGGTCTTCGGTCGGGCCCTGCTCCACGAGCTGGCCGTCGTAGAAGAACATCGTCCTGTGAGAGACCCGTCGTGCTTGGCCGAGATTGTGCGTGACGACGATCAGAGTGAGCGCGGGTACGAGCTCGGCGAGCATCGCCTCGATGTGCTCGGTAGAGATCGGGTCGAGCGAGGACGTGGGCTCGTCGAGCAACAGCACGTCCGGCCCGACGGCGAGCGCGCGCGCCAGGCACAGGAGCTGCTGCTGGCCGCCGGAGAGCCGGAAGGGAGTGTCGTGCAGCCGGTCCTTCACCGCGTCCCACAACCCCACCTTGCGAAGTCGCTGCTCCGCGACGACGTCGAGCTGCTTGCCCTTCGCGATCCGGTGGGCGCGCACGCCTGCGACGACGTTGTCCCGGATCGACATGGGGAACGGGTTCGGCCGCTGGAAGAGCATGCCGACCCTCCGTCGCAGGTCCAACAGGTCGGTCCCGGGATCCCAGATGCTCCGGCCGTCGAGGGTCGCGTCGCCTTCGTGCCGGAACCCGACGACCTTGTCGTTCATCCGGTTGAGGCTTCGGAGGAACGTCGACTTCCCTGAGCCCGTGGGGCCGATGAGCGCGGTGATCGTTCCACGCCCGAACTGCATGTCGATCGATGAGAGGACGGGCTTGCTGCCGAAGGAAAGGCCGAGGCCGTGCGTCTCGATGACGTTCGTCGGACGATCCCGGTCCGGGTCGAGCGCATCGAGCACCGAGTCGACAGCCTGAGAAGGGCCTCCCTCCGGCGCCGACGCCACGCCCCCGGGGCGCGCAGCGCCCTCGGTCCGCTCGGACCGGCTGCCCGGGACGTCAGCGGGCACGTGCCTGCGCCCGGGAGCTTGCCGCCGTCGAGGTCACACTGGAAGTCCTACCGGTGAAAGGTGAACGGAACGGGAACCGAAGGGGAATCGCTTGCGAACGGGAGAAGAAATCTTCGGGGCGCGCGTCCGACGCCGTGAGGCGCTCACCGAGGGCCGCGGTCCGGTGCATGTTCGGGCAGAGGCGTTCTTGGATACCCTCCTCCGAGTGAGCTGGGTGGACATCGTGGTGGTGGTCCTCCTGGCCCTCGCGGCGCTGCACGGGCTGCGGGTGGGCGCGCTGGTCCAGGTCCTCTTCTTCGCGGGCTTCGTTCTCGGCGTGACCGTTGGCGCGCTGCTCGCCGGCGCCGTGGCCCCGAAGGTCCACGCCAGCTCGGTGAAGGCCGCGGTCGCGCTCGCACTCGTCCTGGGTCTCGGGCTGCTCTTCGGCGTCCTCGGCCGGGTCGTCGGCACCTGGGGCAACCTCACGGCCCGCCGGCTCCACCTCGGACCGGTCGACAGCGTGGCGGGCGTCGGCGTCGCGGTCGTCGCTGCGCTGTTCGGCGTGTGGCTCGTCGCGAACGAGCTCGCCCAGGTTCCCGACGGCTGGCTGAGCTCGGCGATCGAGGGCTCGAGCCTGGTGCGGGCGTTGGACGGCGTGATGCCGCCCCTGCCCGACGTCTTCTCGAAGGTCCAGGGGTTCCTCGGCAGCTCGGGGTTCCCGCCCGTCTTCTCGGAGCTGGAGCCGACCCCCGTGCACGTGGCGATGCCGAGCGCGCTCTGGGCCGAGCGGATCGCCCGCGCCGCCGGGGCGTCCACGGTGAAGGTGCAAGGCCTTGCGTGCGGCTATGTGCAGGAGGGCTCCGCGTTCGTGATTGCACCGGGGGCGTTGGCGACGAACGCGCACGTGGTGGCCGGGGAGAGCGCGACGAGCGTCGTCGTGCAAGGCCGGCAGTACCCGGCGACGGTCGTGTACTTCGACCCGACATACGACCTCGCCGTCCTCCGCACCAGTGCGCCGCTCGGTCCGCCGCTCTCGATGGACGCCACGACAGTGCCGTCGGGGACCAAGGCCGCGGTCATCGGGTATCCCGAGAACGGCCCGCTGACCGTCGTCCCGGCAGCAGTAGCCGAGCAGCTGACCGCCCAGGGGCGGAACATCTACAACCAGGGCACAGTGACGCGCGAGGTGTACCAGATCGACGCGAACGTCGAGCCGGGCAATTCGGGTGGACCGCTCGTCGGCTCGAACGGGCAGGCGGTCGGCATCGTCTTCTCGCGCTCGACCGCCTACCCGGACGTGGGGTACGCGTTGGCGTCGCCCGCTGTACGCGCGCGCGTGCTTGCGGCCGTGCGACGCACGTCCGCCGTCGCCACCGGCGCATGCACGACCGGATGACCGCCGGAGCCGCCCGAAGGACCGACGCGAGCGCGACGGAGTAAGAATGGCGGTCGTGTCGCAGCGGATCGAAGACTACGCGGTCATCGGGGACCTTCACTCGATGGCTCTGGTCGGCCGGGACGGCTCTGTCGACTGGCTGTGCCTGCCTCACTTCGACTCGGGTGCATGCTTCGCGCGGCTGCTCGGCACCGAGGACAACGGGTTCTGGAGGATCGCACCCGCAGGCGCACCCGACAGCGTCGTCGCCACCCGCCGGCGGTACCGCGGCAACTCGCTCGTCCTCGAGACCGAGATGGACACGGCGGATGGCACCATCCGGATCGTCGAGTGCATGCCGATCCGCGAGAAGTGGCCCGAGGTCGTGCGAATCGTGGAAGGGGTGCGGGGTGCGGTCCGGGTCCGCATGCAGATGGGCGTCCGCTTCGACTACGGCGATCAGATTCCCTGGGTGACGCGACACGACCACCTGCTCACGGCCACCGCCGGGCCCAACGCGGTCTCGCTGTGGACCCCCGCCGAGACGCGGGGCGAGGGAATGACGACGGTCTCGGAGTTCACCCTGCGCGAGGGGCAGCGAGTGCCGTTCTCGCTCAGCTGGTACCCGTCGCACGAGTCGCCGCCCGCGCCCACCGACGGAAGCTACGCGGTCGCGGTGACCGAGGCGTGGTGGCAGGCGTGGTCCGAGTCGTGCTGCTACGACGGTCCCTACAAGGAGGCCGTGGTCCGGTCGCTCATCACGCTGAAAGCGCTCACGTACCAGCCGACCGGTGGGATCGTCGCCGCCGCCACCACCTCGCTCCCCGAGACGCTGGGCGGGGAGCGGAACTGGGACTACCGCTACTGCTGGCTGCGGGACGCGACGCTGACGCTGGAGGCACTCATGCTGGGCGGCTACCACGCAGAGGCCATGGCGTGGCGCGACTGGCTGCTGCGAGCGACCGCGGGCGACGTCTCCAAGCTCCAGATCATGTACGGCGCGGGCGGGGAGCGCCGTCTCGACGAGCGGGAGGTCGACTGGCTCCAGGGCTACGAGGCGTCGAAGCCCGTGCGGATCGGCAACGCAGCGGCCGGCCAGTACCAGCTCGACGTGTACGGCGAGGTCATGTCCGCGCTCTACTCCGCCGCGCGCTCGGGCGGGGTGCACACCCGGGCCATCTGGGACCTCCAGACGAAGCTGGTCGAGTTCCTGGAGGACGGGTGGCGCCAGCCGGACGACGGCCTCTGGGAGGTGCGCGGCCCGCGCCGCCACTTCACGCACTCCAAGGTCATGGCCTGGGTCGCCGTGGACCGGGCTGTGCGGACCATGCAGGACTGGCCCGAGCTCGAAGGTCCGATCGACACGTGGCGTCGCCTGCGGGACGAGATCCGCCAGGAGATCTACGAGAAGGGCTACGACCCGGACAAGAACGCCTTCACCCAGTACTACGGCACCGACGCGCTCGATGCGAGCCTGCTCATGATCCCCCACACCGGGTTCCTGCCGGCGACGGACCCCCGCATGGTCGGGACCATCAAGGCGATCGAGCGTGAGCTGCTCGAAGACGGCTTCGTGCTCCGCTACCGGACCTCGGACGAGGGGACGGTCGACGGGTTGCACGGCCGGGAGGGCGCCTTCCTCGCCTGCTCGTTCTGGCTGGCCGACTGCCTGCACCTCGTCGGCCGAACGGACGATGCGAGCGCGTTGTTCGAGCGGCTGCTGTCCCTCCGGAACGACCTCGGCCTCCTCGCAGAGGAGTACGACCACGTGGCAGGGAGGCAGGTGGGGAATTTCCCGCAGGCGTTCTCCCATGTGTCGCTCGTCAACACCGCGTTCCTGCTCACCGACCAGAAACCGATCCGGGCGGACGCCGAGAGCATGCCGGTGCACCGGCTGGACCTCCGGCGGCCCCTTGCGCCGCCCGGATCGTCGCGCTGGTCGATCGGCGCGTTGCGAGGGGTCCGGGCCAGCTCCCGGTTGGCCCGTCGCGGCGCAGCGGACGGAGCAGCCGGCACGACGGTCACGGGTGCGAGCGCAGAGGACGGGAGCGCAGAGGACGGGAGCGCCGGAGACGGCGGGAAGGTCCGGAGGCGGCAGGGGGAGAAAGGCAGGACCACGTGAAGGCGCTGACGGTGGTACCCCTCGTGAAGGACTCCGCGGAGCTCCTCGACGTCGACGATCCCCCGGAGTCCGACGGACCCGTGCTGGTCGAGACCGTCGGTGTCGGCATCTGCGGCACCGACGTCGAGATCCTCTCGGGGGAGTACGGCTGGGCGCCGCCCGGTCGCCAGCGCCTGGTGCTCGGGCACGAGTCCCTGGGGCGCGTCGTCGACGCGCCGCCGGGCGTCCCCGTCGCGAAGGGGGACCTCGTCGTCGGGATCGTGCGCCGGCCAGACCCTGTGCCATGCGGCAACTGCGCGGTCGGCGAGTGGGACTTCTGCCGCAACGGGAGGTACACCGAGCGCGGCATCAAGGAGCACGACGGCTACCTGTCCGAGCGGTACCGCATCACTCCTGAGTTCGTCGTGAAGGTGGATCCTTCGCTCGGCCTCCTCGGGGTGCTCCTCGAGCCGACGAGCGTCGTCGCCAAGGCGTGGGAGCAGGTCGACAAGGTCGGGCACCGTGCGCACTGGGAGCCCAAGACTGCGATCGTGACGGGTGCCGGCCCCATCGGGCTCCTCGCGGCGCTGATCGGTGTGCAGCGCGGCCTCGAGGTGCACGTCATCGACCAGATGGCCTCCGGCAAGAAGCCGGATCTGGTGCGCGCGCTCGGCGCGCGCTACCACACCGGGGCGGTCGCGGACGCGGTGGACGCGCCGGACGTCGTGATGGAGTGCACGGGTGTCTCGAGTCTCGTCCTCGACGCGATGGAGCACGTCGGACCCGGCGGAGTCGTCTGCCTCACCGGAGTGTCGTCGGGCGGGCGCGAGCTCTCGGTCGACGAGGGCGCCCTGAACCGCTCGATGGTCCTCTCGAACGAGTCGGTGGTCGGATCGGTGAACGCCAATCGCCGCCACTACGAGGCGGGTGCCGCCGCGCTGGCCAGCGCCGACCGAGACTGGCTCGGTCAGCTCGTGAGCCGCACCGTTCCACTCGATCGATGGCAGGATGCGCTCGACCGGTCCCCCGACGACGTCAAGGTCGTCGTGCAGGTGGACGCGGCGTGACCGGGCGCCCCGAGGACCACGAGGGCGCGAACGGCCGCGAGAGTGAACCGGACCCGGGGCCGGGCCATCTGGTCACAGGGCACACGCACGTGCACGCAGGAGGGATCGAGGCCGCGAGTGACGGCGGCCCCGCAGAGCCGGTCGCGATCGGCCCGGGGGTCATCCAGATCGACACGCTGCTCGGCGGCTGGCGGCGGATGACCGCCGGCTACCTCGTGGAGGGGCCGGCCCCGGTGCTCGTGGAGACCGGGAGCCAGTCGTCAGCCGGAGCGCTCCTGGCCGCGCTCGAGCACCTCGGGGTCGGGCCCGGCGACCTCGCCGGCGTGGCGGTGACCCACATCCACCTCGACCACGCGGGGGGCGTCGGCGACGTCGCACGTGCGTTCCCGGACGCGACGGTCTACGTCCACGAGAAGGGGGCCCGCCATCTCGCTGATCCGAGCCGGCTCGTGGCGTCTGCTGCGCGCGTGTACGGCCCGTTGCTCGACGAACTCTACGGTCGTCTCGAGCCGACGCCGCCAGAGCGCCTGCACGTCCTCGCCGACACAGAGACGGTGGAGATCGGACCCGGCCGCTTCTTGACCGCGGTCGACTCCCCCGGGCACGCGAAGCACCACCTGGGCCTGCACGACTCGGTGAGCGGCATCCTCTTCGCGGGCGACGCCGTGGGCGTGCGTCTTCCCGACGCCGGCGTCCTCCGGCCCGCGACCCCCCCGCCCGACTTCGATCTCGGCGAGGCGGTCCATTCGCTGCGGAAGTTCGCCGCGCGCCGGCCTTCGGGCATCGCCCTCGCCCACTACGGACTGTTGGAGGATACGGAGGCCCTGCTCGAAGAGGCGGAGGCGACGCTGCGCAGCTGGGCGGAAACCGCAGAGCGCGCACTGCGTGAGGGCCGTGACATCGCGGCTGCGCTCGAGGAGCGCTACCGGTTCGACACGAGCCACCTATCGGCAGAATTCCGCGAGAAGCTCGAGGTGCTGAACGGCTTCCATTCGAACGCGGAGGGCTTGCGACGCTGGCTCGAGACGAGCGGGCGGATGGCGGCCGAACGGGCCTCCGGCGCTCCGCAGCCGGGAAGCTGACCGGCCGCGCCTTGCAGGCGCGGCCGGTCAGCCGCCGTCACATCAGTCGACTCGGAGTCGCCGACGGAGGTCGTCCTGGCGCGATTCGAACTCGTCCAGCGAGATGCGGCCATCCGCCAGGTCCTCGTGGAGGCGGGCGAACTGCTCGAGGAGGGCTTCTTGGTCCTCATCGGGTGCTGGGTGGCCACCTTCGGCGTCGCCGCGCTCCGCGCGGCGTGCCTGGCGGTCCTCCTGCTTGGCCTTCGCCTTCTCGCGCTTCGCCTGATCGCGCTGGAGCTTTCCGACCGTGGTTCGGGGACGTGCCATCGTGACCCATTCCTCTCGGTTCTCGGGGCCGACCGGCCGGAGCCGGAAGGCCTGCGGCGGAGGGCGGAGCGGGTCAGATCACCTTGACGTTGCGCGCCTCGTCACCCTTTCGTCCCGGTGCGATCTCGAATTCCACTTGCTGGCCGGCCTCCAAGGTCCGAAAGCCGCTGCCCTCGATGTTCGAGTAGTGGACGAAGACGTCCTCTCCATCGGGGCGCGAAACGAAGCCGTAGCCCTTTTCGTTGCTGAAGAATTTTACGGTGCCGA
>JAJYGW010000040.1 GCA_021790615.1 Actinomycetes bacterium
ACCGCAGGCGTGACCGGTTCGATGCAGATCGCGACGCTCGTGATCATGACGAGGCTCGCGTCGTCATGAACCGTGCCCCGGGATCTCTTGGTGCAGCGACTCCTGCCGGTAGCTCAGGTCCACATCCGATCCGCGGCTCCGGTGGTGCTCCAGGGCGCCTCCTTGACCGTAAGCTCCCGCCTGTAGCGGAGATGGCCGTGGGGGCGATGGCGCTCGTCGTCGTCGGTGGCATCTACCTTGCCTCACATCTGCCGAAGGCGGCGCCTCTCGGTCCGGCTGTGGGGCTGCTGGCCGCTGCCGGAGCACTCCTTCTTGCTGATGTAGCCGTCGTGAGCCGCATCAGCGACTTCGCCTGGGACGCTTTCTTCAAAGTCGGTGGCTGGGCCCTGCTGGCTTATGTCGTGATCGCGGGCATGCTCGAATATGTCTTCGTGCTGGACCACACACGCGGCTCGATACTGGTTGTGATAACGCTCATGCTTCTCGTCTTCGCGCTTGCCATTCCCCTGCTCATGGCCTTCTCTGTGGCCCGCTATCAACGGCCCGGCGAGAATTCCCGCACCTGAGCGCATTGTCATAGGCCTGGAATAACGTGCGGGCGAGTGTCTCGCCTTGGACGACGCCGCCGATCTGCCGACCCCGCCTCCCTGAACGGCCTAGCGACCTAGGCGCCGTCGCTGCGGCCGCCGAGCGCCGGTGCATTCGCAAGGACAACGGGGCAGTTCACAAAGACAACGGGGCAGTTGCTCTGGCGTACGATCCGGCGCGAGACGCTCCCGAACAGCGCCGCCCTGAGCACGCCGCTCAGTCGTCCGCCAAGGATGATGGCACACGCGCCTATCGCTCCTGCCTCGTGCACGATCGCCTGTGCTACGTTAGCCCGGCTGGCCTCGCGCACGAACCCGCTCGCAGCGAGCCCAGCTCGACGTAGCCGGGAGACCGCATCGAGAGTGACCGAGGCTGCCTCGACCGGAGTTTCGAGAAAGAATTGACTCCCACGGCAGAAGTCGTATTCCCTTACGTGAACGACGCGGAGCTCGCCGCCGAGCCCATAGGACAGCGACGCTATCGTTTCGAGCACCCGTTGCTCCAGGTCCGAACCTGCGTAGGCCAAGAGGATCGGCTTGTGGGACTGGCAAGTGGAGCCACGGTCGGGCTCGTCTACGGGCAGGTCGCGCTGGTGTTGCAGATATGCGACGGCCTCTTCCACGAGGCGGGAACCGTCGCGATCAGCGTCCCTGCGCCTTGCCACCTCAGAGCTTTTCCGGGTAGAGCATTGCGTAGAACAAGAAGACCAGCAGGGCGATGCTGATGACGAAAGCGGCGACTTCAATGATGCTCATGGCGGGTTCCTAACCGATCTGGTGATTTCTCTGGGGCTAGAGGCGCTCACATGCTTTGGTGTAGAGCCAGAACAAGGCGAACACGACAACGACTGCCACGATCCCTCCGATGGTTTCCCAGGTGTAGGCCATCTCGTCTCCTTCTTGATCGGGGCTTACCGTTTGGCGAGCTTGAGCAACGCCAGGTTCAGCTCGAGGACGTTGACGTACGGGGCTCCGTAGATCCCGAGGAACCGACCGCTCACATGCTGGGCGACCAGGTTCCGCACGGTACCGACAGGCAGGTGGTTCGCCTTGGCCACCCTCGGCACCTGTAGATAGGCGGCGGCTGGAGAGATGTCGGGGTCGAGACCGCTCGCTGAGCTCTCGACCAGGCCCGGCGGGACCTGTGTGGCTTTCACGCCAGGGTTCTCCTTGAGGACGGTGGCGAGGTTGGTGCGGATCTCTTGGAGCAGTGCCGGGTTGGTCGGCCCATAGTTGCTTGCCGCTGAGGATGCCGCGTTGTAGGGCGGAGAGGTCGCGCTCGGCCTGCCCTCGAAAAAGCGGGCGGAGGTGAACTGCTGGCCGATGAGGCGTGACCCCACTACGCGGCCGTTGTACTTGACCATGCTGCCATTGGCCTGGCCCGAGAAGGCAGCCTGGCCAATGGCAACTATGAGCAGGTTGTACCCGAGACCGAGGACCACCAGGAACAGGAGCACCAACCGAAGGGCACTCCAGATCACCTTGAGACGCATTGCTCCTCCTTCTCGGCGCCTACCCGCACTTCGATGCCCGTCACCTTCGTCGTCGCCGCGGTCATCGGGCCGTCGACACCAGGTGCAGCGCGGTCACGATCATGTCGATCAGCTTGATACCGGCAAAGGGCAGGATCAGCCCGCCGAGCCCGTAGATCAACAGGTTCTTTCGCAGGATGGTCGCCGCGGTCGTCGCCCGGTAGCGAACTCCCCGCAGCGCGAGCGGGATGAGCGCAGGGATGATCAACGCATTGAAGATGATCGCCGACAAGATGGCTGTCTCAGGCGATGTCAGGTGCATGATGTTCAGAGCGTTCAGCCCGGGGTACGCCACGACGAACATGGCCGGGATGATCGCAAAGTACTTGGCGACGTCGTTCACCACCGAGAAGGTGGTCAGCGCCCCCCGGGTGATGAGGATCTGCTTCCCGACCTCGACGATCTCGATGAGCTTGGTGGGGTTGGAGTCGAGGTCGATCATGTTGCCGGCCTCGCGGGCCGCCATCGTGCCGGTGTTCATCGCGACCGCCACGTCCGCGTTGGCGAGCGCTGGCGCGTCGTTGGTCCCGTCCCCGACCATCCCGACCATGTAGCCCTCGGCCCGGATCGACTTCACGTACTCCATCTTGCGCTCGGGGGTCGCCTCTGCGAGGAAGTCGTCCACACCGACCTCGCGGGCGATCGCGTCCGCGGTGATCGGGTTGTCGCCGGTGATCATGACGGTCTTGATGCCTGCGGCACGCAGTGAGGCCAGGCGCTCCTTGATCCCAGGCTTGACCACGTCCTTCAACTCGACCGCGCCCAGGATCTGCCGGTTCTCGGCGACTAGCAGCGGAGTGCTGCCAGCCCGGGAGATCTGCTCCACCACCGCAGCGGTCTGCGGATCCAGCTCGACCTCGGCCCAGCGCGCCACCGACTCTGCCGCGCCCTTGCGGATCTGGCGACCGTCGAGGTCGACCCCGCTCATGCGCGTCTGGGCACTGAAGGGCACGAACTCAACGTGCCCGCTATCGAGATCCGGAGCCCGCAGGTCATAGCGCTCGTTGGCCAGCACGACGATGGAGCGGCCCTCGGGGGTCTCGTCCGCGAGCGAGGACAGCTGGGCTGCCTCGGCCAGGCGACGCTCCTCGACGCCGGGCGACGGTGTGAATGAAGTGGCCTGACGGCTTCCCATCGTGAGGGTGCCGGTCTTGTCGAGCATGATGACGTTGACGTCGCCGGCAGCCTCCACGGCCCGGCCGGAGAGAGCGAGGACGTTGCGCTCGAGGAGCCGGTTCATCCCCGAGATCCCGATCGCCGACAGCAGCCCGCCGATCGTGGTCGGGATGAGAGCGACGAGGAGCGCGATGAGGACGGTGACCGACACCGGGGCGTGGGAGTAGACCGAGAACGGCGCGACCGTGACTACGACGACGAGGAAGATCAGGGTGAGGCCGGCGAGGAGCAGCGCCAGCGCGATCTCGTTGGGGGTCTTCTGGCGGACGCCGGCCTCGATGAGGGCGATCATCCGGTCGAGGAACGATTCCCCGCGCCCTGCAGTGATCTTCACCCGGATCTCGTCGGAGAGCACCGTGGTGCCACCTGTCACCGCGCTACGGTCGCCGCCGGACTCCCGGATCACCGGGGCCGATTCGCCGGTGATCGCCGACTCGTCCACCGACGCGATGCCCTCGATGACCTCGCCGTCGCCGGGGATCACCTGGCCCGCGGCGACCACGACGACGTCCCCGGGCACGAGCGCGGTGGCAGGGACCACCTCGATCCCGCTCGGGGTCTCCTTTAGCGCCTCTGTCTCGGTCCGGGTCCTGCGAAGCTCGTCGGCGTGCGCCTGGCCCCGTCCTTCGGCCATTGCCTCGGCGAAGTTGGCGAAGAGCACTGTCAGCCACAGCCAGATGGCGATCTGACCCGTGAAGGAGAACAGCCCGAGTCGCCCCGATGCCAGGTAGCGCAGCGCGTCGGCGGTCGTGAAGAGCGATCCGACCTCGACCACGAACATCACCGGGTTGTGGGTAAGCGCTCGCGGATCGAGCTTGCGCAGCGACTCGCGCAGGCTCCGGTGCACCAGGTCCTTGTCCCACATGCTCATCGCCCGGCGGCGACCCCGTGGGCTCTCCCCTGCGACTGGCTCGCCTTCGTGGGCGAGTGCGGTGCCGGTCGCACCGACCTGGCCCGTCGCGTCCAACTCGCTCATCTGCGCCACCTCCATTGAGACATGGCTCGTGCTGACATCTCGACGCTCACCCGCCGAAGAGCTTTCCGGCATGAGCGGCGAACTGCTCGGCGAAAGGACCAAGCGCGAGCGCAGGGAAGAAGATCAGCGCGCCCACCACGACGACCGTGCCGGTGAGCAGTCCCGTGAAGAGCGGACCATGGGTGGGGAAGGTGCCGGCGCTCTCGGGGATCCGTTGCTTTTTCGCCAAGGACGCGCCCATGGCGACGAGCGGGATGTACATGGGAAAGCGCCCGAGCAGCATGGCGAGGCCCACTGTCGCCGAGTACCACGGCGACGCCGAGTTGAGACCGCCGAAGGCAGACCCGTTGTTGCCCACGCCGGAGGAGAAGGCGTAGAGGACCTCGGAGAGGCCGTGCGGGCCGGGATTGAAGATGCCCGACGTCCCCGCTTTGAGCGCCACCGATAGCGCGGCGAGGATCAAGATGACAAGGCTCGGCACGATCATCGTGAGCACCGCCATCTTCACTTCGAAGGACTCGATCTTCTTGCCGAGGTACTCCGGGGTGCGCCCAACCATCAGCCCGGCGAGGAAGAGCGCGAGCACCGCGTAGGCGATCATGCCGACCATCCCCACACCCCAGGACCCGAAGATCACCTCGCCGGTCATCATGTTGAACAGCGGGACCAGGCCGCCGATGGGAGTCAAGCTGTCGTTTGAGGCGATGACTGAGCCCCAGGAGACGGCGGTCGTCGAGTTCTCGAACAGAGAAGTGGTGCCAATCCCGAACCGACTGTCCTTGCCCTCCATGTTGTGGCTGGCCGCCAGGTGGATACCGTGGGCGGCAAGCGCCGGGTTGCCGGCGGCCTCGAAGTGGTACATGGCGATGGCGCCGATCACGAACAGGATCGCCATGGAGGCGAAGATGGGATAAGCCTGGCGCAGGGTCTTCACCATCTTGCCGAACAAAAAGACACACGCCACTGGCACGCTGAAGCCCAAGATCAGCTGGAAGAAGATCGACGCGGCGTTGGGACCGGCGAAGGGCTGGGCGGCGTTCATGTTGAAAAAGCCGCCGCCGTTGTCGCCGAGTTGCATGATCGAGGTCATTGAGGCCACCGGGCCCTGGGCGATCACCTGCTTGTGTCCCTGCAGCGTGCGCACGACGGTGTAGGCGTGCAGGTTCTCGGGGCTGCCGAGCGCCAGCAGCACGATCGCTCCGATCACCGCCAGGGGGATTGACACCCACAGCAGCGTGCGGACGAAGTCTCGCCAGAAGTTCCCGATGGTGTTGGCGTTGTGTCGGGAGAACCCGCGGACGACTGCCAGGAACAGGCAGATTCCCGTCACCGGGGACAGGAATTGCTGGACGGTGAGCCACATCTGGGAGAGGTAGCTGAGCGTCGTCTCACCGCTGTAGTTCTGCCAGTTCGTGTTCGTCATGAAGCTGATAGAGGTGTTCAGGTTCACCCAGAACGGCACCTGGTGCATGTGGGCCGGGTTGAAGATCGTCAGCACCGGTTGCAGGGCGAGGAGCACCATCAGGACGACGAAGCCCGCGACGTTGACGGCGAGGAGGACGAAGACGTAGCGAGTCCAGTGCATCTCGACCGTGGGGTCGATCCCACAGAGGCGGTAGACGCCGCGCTCGCAGGGGCCAAGGACGCGATCCATGAAGGTCCGGCCGCCTTCGAGCGCGTTGTACATGTACTTGCTCAAGAAGTAGCCGACGGCGGTTACTACGGCGAGGAGGACGAAGATCTGCAGGATGCCTTGCCAGGTCACGGGTCGCTCCTTGTGCCATCTGCTGCATCGAAGCGCTCCGAGCCCTGTGACGGAGCGAGCAGCTCGTAGAGGGGGTTGAGGATCTCGATGCGGCCGCGGTCGAGCCGAGGCGTCCCATGTGCCATGAGGACCGTGCCCGGGACGAGCCCGGGGATCGAGCGACGTCCGAGAAACACGAGCACCACCGAGCTGGTCGTGTCGTCGAGCACGGCCTCAAACCGTGGACCATGTGGACCCGGGACGGTCCGGGCAGCAGCGAGCCGGCCGCGCACAGTAGCGGGCCGGCGGGCGACCAGGTCGTTCACCGAGAGGACCGGTGCGAATCGGTCGTCTCGCCGAGCCCTGTCTGTGCCGGCACTCGGCGGCAGCGGCTCGATGTCACCAGGGTCGAGCATTCAATCTTGGGCATGGTCTGCAGTTCCGGGACCATCGCTGTCTCGGTTGTCGGGCACTCGGCGACCTCCTCTGCCTAGCCACCGTTCGTTTTCGAGGTGGGCGGCGCCTGTCACCGCCGAGGACCTGTTGTAGTCCCGCACGCCACCCGCGACGGGCGTTGTTTGCGTGCTGTTCGCGCTGATCGCCGGGATATTCACGCGGCGTTACCGGGGCAGGGAAGGGAGGTCGGTACCATGGCACCAATGGAGCGCGGGTCGCTGCGGGTGTATCTCGGCGCCGCTCCTGGCGTCGGCAAGACGTACGCGATGCTGAACGAGGGCTGGCGGCGTCGCGACCGGGGAACCGACGTCGTCGTCGGCTGGGTGGAGACGCACGGGCGCGCCGGTACCGCGGCGCAGTTACGGGACCTTGAGGTCGTGGCGCCGAGAGTCCTAACTCACCGGGGTCAGACGTTCCAGGAGATGGACTTTGAGGCAATCCTGCGTCGCCGTCCTGCGGTGGCCCTGGTCGACGAGCTCGCCCACTCCAACGCGCCAGGCAGCACACACGAGAAACGCTGGCAGGACATCGAGAGCCTGCTCGATGCCGGAATCAACGTGATCTCGACGGTGAACATCCAGCATCTGGAGTCCCTGAACGACGTCGTAGCCGCCATTACCGGCGTCCCTCAGCGCGAGACGGTGCCCGATGCCGTCGTGCGAGCCGCCGAGCAGGTGGAGCTAGTCGACATGACACCTGAAGCGCTACGCCGGCGGATGGCCCACGGGCACGTCTACCCGCCGGAGCGGGTTGACGTCGCCCTGGCCAACTACTTCCGGGCAGGGAACCTCGTCGCCCTGCGTGAGCTGGCGCTCTTGTGGGTTGCCGACAACGTCGAGGAGCAGCTGCAAGAGTACCGGCGCCGTCACGGCATCGACGGACCGTGGGAGACGAGGGAGCGGGTGCTTGTCGCGCTCACCGGAGCCCAGAGCGGCGAGCACCTCATCCGTCGCGCCGCCCGCATGGCCCGGCGCGCCAAAGGCGACCTGATCGCCGTCCACGTAGGCTCCGGCGACGGGCTGCGCGCGCGACCATCACCCCATCTCGACGAGCAGCGCTCTTTGGTCGCGCGTCTTGGGGGCAGCTTCCGGGAGGTGCTCGGTGCCGACGTAGCGGACGCGCTGGTGCAGGTTGCACGGGCAGAGAACGCCACCCAGATCGTCCTCGGGGCGAGCCACCGCTCCCGCTGGACGCGCCTGAGCGCGGGGTCCGTCGTGAGCTCGGTCATCGCCAAGTCCGGCGAGGCGCTGGACGTGCACGTCATCTCTCCACCAGCCCGCGCGAGCTCCGAAGAGCCAGGTAATCCTCAATCTGGGAGGGAGCGATGGGCGGCGTTGCGTGCCACTCGTTGCCTGCGGCGGGAGCGCTCGGTGAGCCGGCGCCGGCGGATGATCGGCCTGTTGGTAGCTGTTGTCAGCCTGCCCCTGCTAACGGTCGGGCTTGCGTCGACGCGAGGCGACCTGCCGCTCGGTACGGTGTCGCTCATCTACCTCCTGCCTGTGGTCGCGGCCGGCGCCATCGGGGGAGCCGTACCAGGGGGCCTCGCCGGGATCGGCGGCTTTCTGCTGCTCAACTGGTACTTCAGCCCTCCGATCCACACCTTCACGATCGCAGATCCGCGCGACATCGTGTCATTGGTCGTCTTCGTCGTCGTAGCAGCTGTCGTCAGCACGGAGGTCGACCTTGCCGCCCGCCGTTCGAGCGAAGCCCGGCGGACCCGGTCCCAAGCAGCCGCACTCGCTCGCGCCACGAGCGCTCTGCTGGAACTGCCCGACCCCTTGCCCGCACTCGTGGAGGAGATCTACAGCACTTTCTTGGTCAATGGAGTGACAGTGCTGCATGCAAGCGAGCACGGCTGGGTCCCCGAGGTTGCTTCCGGACCGCACCCACCCTCCTCGCCGCAGGAGGCGACCCTCACCCTGCCCATAGGCCCCGCTCGGCTCCTGGCGCTCGCCGCGGGGCAGCTACGAGCCGAGGACAGCGAAGCGTTGAACATCTTTGTCACCCAGATCGCCGTGGCGGTGGCGAACCGGCAGCTCCAAGAGCAAGCAGGCGAAGCTGCCGCTCTGGCCAAGGCCAACGAGGTCCGCACCGCCCTCCTCGCCGCCGTCAGCCACGATCTTCGGACGCCCCTCGCCTCCATCAAGACGGCCGCTACCAGCTTCCTCTCCGACGACATGGCCTTGGAACCGACGGCGGCCCGTGCTCTGCTCGAGACCATCGACGCCGAAGCCGATCGGCTCTCCGCTTTGGTGGCGAACCTGCTCGACATGAGCAGGTTGCACACAGGAGGGCTCGTCGTCCACACCGAGCCGGTCGGGCTCGACGAGGTGGTATCTGCTGCGTTGATCTCGGTCCCCGCTGGAGACCACCGGCTCGAGGTCGAGGTACCAGAGACGCTGCCCGCGGTCGATGCCGACCCACCGCTCTTGGAGCGGGCGCTCGCGAACCTGCTTGCCAACGCGCTCGCCGTGTCAGGGCCCGAGACACCGGTACGCGTCATGGTTGGCGCCCAACCCGGCGGGTGGATGGAGCTGCGGATCGTGGACCGAGGGCCAGGCATCGCTCCCGTCGATCGCGACCGCATCTTCCTGCCCTTCCAGCGCTTAGGCGACCAAAGCAGCGGGAGCGGAGTCGGTCTCGGCCTTGCCGTGGCGAAAGGATTCGTCGAGGCCATGGGTGGCGAGCTCGAGCTGGAGGACACCCCCGGCGGCGGGGCGACGATGATCGTACGGCTCCGGAGGTCGAGGACGGCTCCCGAGCCTGCAAAGGCACGGACTTCCCTACAGCCAGATAGCTCGGACGCCAGCAGGCAGGGGGACGCGGAAGAGCTCGCTGGCCATGATCAGGAGACCGACCCCGCGCCAGCGCGAAGGCGGCAGCTCCAGTGAGCCGCATCCTCGTCATCGACGACGAGACGCCATTTGCTCGTGCCCTAAGTATCGGCCTTCGAGCTCGCGGATACGAGGTCGACTGGTCTGCCAGTGGTCGTGCCGGTCTCGACCTGGTCGCTCGAGACCACCCCGACTTGGTCCTTCTTGATCTCGGCTTGCCAGATATCGACGGAGTGGAGCTCCTGCAGGTGCTGCGAACCTGGACAGCTACCCCGGTGATAGTACTGTCGGCCCGCAACCAGGAGCAGGCCAAAGTCGACGCGCTCGACAGCGGGGCGGACGATTATGTCACCAAGCCGTTCGGGATGGGCGAGCTCCTGGCAAGGGTACGAGCGGCCCTCCGCCGCGGGGCGCCAGGCGAGGACCAAGCGACGATCACCACGGATCATTTCACGGTAGACCTGGTCGGGAAACGGGTGACGGACAGCGCGGGCCGACAGGTGCGCTTGACCCCGACCGAGTGGCACATGGTGGAAATCCTCTCGCGTCATGTCGGGAAGCTCGTGTCTCAGCGCCAGCTGCTTCAGGAGGTGTGGGGACCGCAGTATGAGAACGAGAGCTATTACCTGAGAGTCTATATGGGCCGAATCCGGCGTAAGTTGGAGCCAGACGCCTCTCGGCCCCGCTACTTCCTCACCGAACCGGGCATGGGCTACCGCCTCCAGGTTCCCGACAGCACGCGCGCGCCAGAGAGCACCCACGAAAACATGTGAAGCGACATTCAGAGCCCGATTGGCCGCTTCCGCAGCGCCATGGAGCTCGGTTGCGGCGCTAAGTAGTCTTGACTATGAGAACAGCGCAGGGGGCGCTGTGAGCGATGCTGTTTGGAACCGAGCCAAGGATGCGGCGGTTCATCCCCTTGTTGCCCACGACGATGAGATCGGCGCTGACCTTCTTCGCGACCTCGACTATCACCTCGGCGGGCGGGCCTGTGGCGGAGTGCCGTGTGACGGTGATGCCCGCCAGCGCGCTCTCGACTTCGTCGCTCTGGCGGATGTCGTCTTGCGCTCCGGCACCATCGCCTCCGGCGCCGTCGCCTTCCAGGACTCCGAAGACGGGGAATGCTGCGGCAGCTGAGCTGTCTTGCTCCGCTCTTACGAGGTGAATGGTCGCTCCGGCACGTCGCGCGAGCTCCGCTGCTACCGAGACCGCGCGCGACGCGGTCTCGGAGCCGTCTGTGCCTACGACGATGATCGAGAACACGCTGGCCCCTCCAGTGTCAAGGTCCTGGCTGGTGACTCTAACCTTTCGCCAAAGCCGATGCAGGATCTCCCGAGCTGGCTGCAGGGTTGGCAACCGGGTGCAAAGCCTCCACTCCCTCAGGCCGAGACGGTGTGGGCGTCAGCGGCATCGAGCGCGTCGTCGAGTATCGCTAGGCCCTCGCGTGCCTCGTCGGCGCTCACGGTGCATGGCGGCACGACATGGAGTCGGTTGTAGTTCGTGAAGGGCAGCAACCCCCTCTCCTTGCAGGCTCGCACGAGGTCGTCCATTGCTGGACTCGATCCGCCGTAGGGGGCGATCGGCTCTCGGGTCGCCCGGTTCTTTACGAGATCGAGAGCGAAGAACACACCGAGCCCGCGCACCTCGCCAACAGAGGGGTGGCGCGACGCCATCTCGGTGAGCCCGGGCCTCAACACGTCCTCGCCGATGCGCGCGGCGTTCTCGACTACTCCCTCGTCGGTCATGGCGTTCATGGTCGCCACCGCTGCCGCGCAGGCTAGGGGGTGCCCGGAGTAGGTGAGGCCGCCGGGATAGACGCGCTTGGCGAACGTCGCAGCGACCTTGTCGGAGATGACGACTCCTCCGAGCGGCACGTAGCCCGAATTGACGCCCTTCGCGAAGGTGATGAGATCCGGATCGACGTCGAAGTGCTCGAAGGCGAACCATTTGCCAGTGCGGCCGAAACCCGCCATGACCTCGTCGGCGATGTAGAGGATGCCGTATCGATCGCATATCTGCCTTACGCCGGCGAGATAGCCGGGCGGCGGGACCATGATCCCGGCGGTGCCGGGGATCGTCTCGAGGACGATTGCCGCGATGGTGGACGGCCCTTCGAACTGAACGACTTGGTCGAGGTGCTCGAGAGCCCTTTCGGTCTCCTGGGCCTCGCTGTCCGAGTGGAACGGTGAGCGGTAGAGAAACGGTCCGAAGAAGTGGGTGACTCCCGCGCTCCCGTAGTCGTTCGCGAAGCGCCTAGGGTCGCCGGTGAGGTTGATGGCAGTGGTCGTAGCGCCGTGGTAGGAGCGGTAGGCGGCGAGGAGCTTGATGCGCCCTGTGTGCAGCCGCGCCATGCGGGTCGCGTGCTC
>JAJYGW010000257.1 GCA_021790615.1 Actinomycetes bacterium
ATACCCGGCTCAGAGATGCGCCGGGTATCGCGACGTCCAGGCTGGATCAGCCGGCGGAGGACCGCTCCCGCTCAGGGCGCGACCTCGCCGTGCGCGGGGAGCATGAGGGGTGACGTGGCACCCAAGATCGGCGCTCCCCCCGCGTAGGCCACGGTGAAGCTCGTGACCGACCCGTAGCCCGAGGCGGGCGGCGGCACGCTGACGTCAACGGTCTCCAGCCCGCCGATGATCTCCAGCCCTTGGATGTCGAGCATCCCATTGGACCAGGTCCACGTGACGTCGCCGGCGTCGTGGGACGCTGCATCCGTGGCATGCCCGCCACCGAGATGGATGCAGTCCGTCTCCTGGTAGTTCCCGGTTCCATCGGCGTTGAGCTCGACCCAGATCCAGAAACCCTCGCCCGGGACGTTGGAGGAGAGCTCCACCTGGTACACCGCGCCCGGCCCGTACGACGAGCCGCCGGTGCTGCCCGCGAACGCACTGGGCGCCGCACCGAATCCTGCACCTGTCAACAGCCCTGCCACGGCGCACGCTGCGCCGACACGTCCGAATCCCCGCATCGTTGCTCCTCCTTGGTTGTGGTGTGCTGTCTCTCGTCCTTGGGTGGTGACCTCGGTCAGCCGGGATGGCCGCCTCGAGGCGCGTGCCTCTCGGCCCAGCCGCCTCTCTCCTTTCACCACTCCTGGTGGCGAGCTTTGTTGTCGAGGTGTTTGCTTCCCTCGATCTCGCTCGCGGGGTGTGACGCCAGCCGGGCGCGATCAGGTGGCGTCGTGCCCCAAGGAACCGGTCGGCGAGCCTGCCCTACCGAGGGAAACACGGCCGCTGGCCGGGGTGATAGCCCGGGCATCCTCCGTCTCGTCGAGCTGGGCTCCGCACAATCGCCCTGCGACGGGAGTCCGAGCGAGCGTGGCGTCCGGACCCGTCGCGCAGGGGACGCGACGGGTCCGTCGGACGCCGCGTTCTCGGTTCAGGCGCTACGAGCGCCGGTGCGGCGGAAGCGACGCCGCGGCCCCGCGTGGTACGGGAGGCGCGGGACGAAGAGCCAGCGGTGCGCCTTCCCCGACTGCCCGGCCACTGCGTGCATCACGAGTCCTCCGTCGCCAGCGCCGCTGAGCCTGAGGCGATGGATGCCGAACCGTCCGCGTCCACCGCTTCGTAGCGCGCAACGGTGAAGGCTATCACCGCGGGGACGTCGAGTGCGAAGACCAACAACGTGACGACGAGCACGCCCAGGGCGGCGCCGTGCGTGTGGTCGAAGACGAAGACGAATCCGAGCAGCCCGGCGATCACGACGTAGGCAAGGAACGCCCAGCGGGCGACGAGGGAGAACGTCCCCCACGCGAACGGGCGGATCCTGCTCAGTAGTGCGACGGCGACGATCGTTGAGGCGGCCCCTGCGGCCACGAGGACGATGGCCGGCTCGAGGGGGGGTGGGTGTGGCAGGTGTGCCGCCAGGTAGACGCCACCGGCGAGCATGAGCGCGACGGACAGCACGAGGAGCTCGGCGACCGGCGGCAAGCGGCGCTCGAGCACGTCGGACGACACGAGCTCCCGCCCGCCACCTGGCTCGACGTGCTCGCTCACGACGCCACCTTCGTCATGATGACGAGCGTCGCCACCTGCATCGCGCCGGTCACACCGGCAGTGAGGATGAACCGCCGCATGAGCCGGGCGATCACCTCGCCGTTCGGCACCGGCTTGCGGAGCTCGAACAGGACCGCGATGTTCGCCGGCTCGAGCAGGCCGAGCGCGATCACCGCCATGACCGCGACCACGATGAACGACGCCACGATCCAGGGGTGGTTCGGGCTCGTCGCGTCCAGGTTCCCGAGGTGGCGGGCGAGCTGCCAGCCGGCGGCGAGGGTGCACACCACGGCCGTCGGCATGATGAGGACCATCTTCGGCATCAGCCGGGTGGTGAACTCGGCCCGCGCCGGGATGCTCAGCCGGCCGAGGATCGGGCCGATCACGAACCCGAGGAAGAGGTCGAGGGAGGTCCAGATCGCTCCGGCCACGACGTGGAAGAAGTCGAGCGCCCACAGCCGGTTCGTCGCGATCGCGACGACGAGGCCGACGAGGATGACGCCGACGACCGGGAGGCCGCCGAGTGGGACGATCGCAGACCGAGGCCGCACGCCCGGAGGCGCTTCCGGTCGTCCGAGCTCGACGCCGCGCGGCGAGGCGCCGAGGGCGACCCCGGGGATCTCGACACTTGCCTGGACCATGGCCCCTCCCTTGGGGTTACGAGGTGGTGCAGACCGGAGACGTGTTGCAGAGCGAAGACCCGGCCCGGTTTGGGCCCGGGTCATGCTCGGTTCTCCGGTGGTGGATCTGGAACGTGGGCCCGGTCAGCCTGCGACAACCAGGCTCAGGCGATCGGCGCCCGACCTTCGGACTCGGCTGGGTCACCCACACCCGCCGGCTCGACAGGACACGGGACCGACGCCCGATGCACCTGATCGGGTCGCCAGCGAACCCGGTCACTGGAGTGGTCTCGGCCCCTGTCCCGACGCCACTCGTCTGACGAGGGCGATCGACACGGTGCGTCAACCCTCGCCACTTCCCCCCTGGCCGTGCTGTTTGCGAACAACCAGCCTCTCGCCCACGAAGCGAGCTACCGAAACGTACCCCCCGGATCCCCGCCACGTCAAGGCCACGTTCGACGTGTCGGGCGTGCCCTGACGCATGCCACCCCGGCCCGGCCGGGCTCGTCGGGTTGGCCACCGCAAGCCGGCCGGAGCTGGCCGGGCGGTTGGCGCTGTCGCAGGAAGGGTCCTCGACGCGGGCCGGGAGACGGCTGAGCGCTCTTTGCCGCAGGCCGCTGGCCGCAGCGGACCGGCCGCTCAGCTCACGCTTCCCGGACCCACCCGGCGAGCCCAGACGCGCCCGACTCGCTCCGCCTCGTCCCGTGCGTGGCTCCGGCCGAGCTCGTAGGCGTCGAGTGCTCGGGCCGAGTCCATCAGGTGGAGCCCGAAGCCCGACAGCTCGAGGAACGCGGTCGAGGGCGCGACCAGCGCGAGCTCACCGCCGGCCGCGCGAACGGCGGCGAAGTCGGCCTCCACCGCCGCCGCCATCTTCGTGAACATGGGGTCGGAGAGCCCCTCGGGCAGCTCGAGCGCCATGCACGAGAGCACGGCCACCCGCTCGTGGCCAGCTGCGACCTGGGCGTTGAGAGCGTTGCGCATCCCACCGTCCATGTAGGGAGCCCCGTCGATCACGACAGGCGGGTAGACGCCAGGCACCGCGCAGCTCGACGCCACCGCCCGCTCGAGCGGCACGCCGGCGGCCTCGTCCCAGACGACGAAGGCCCCGGTCTCGGCGTGCACAGCCGTACACGCGAAACAGCTCGGCCACGCTCGCCCGGCGAGGTCCGCGAAGCGCGAGAGGAAACGTTCCTCCGGCATGGTCTCGCCGGTGAGCGCGACCTTCCCGAGCAGGGTCCGGCCCTCCTCCTCGGTCCCGGTCCAGGTCGCGAGGCGGGTCATCGCCTCGAAGAGACTCGCCATGCCTGCCGCCAGCGCGCCGGGGTCGACATCGGCTGCATCGTCGCGCGCCTGGAGCAGTGCGAGCGCTTCCTCGAGGCGTCCGCCGGTCGCGGCCCAGGCCCCGACCACCGATCCCGCCGAGGTGCCGACGATGGCGTCTGCGCCCGTGAGCGACACGCCCTGCTCCTCGAAGCCGACCAAGAGGCCGGCCTCCCAGGCGATCCCCACCGGTCCACCACCACCGAGCACGAGCGCACGTGACATGGCCTGACGTTATGTCGGCTGGCCGCGAGACACCGTCCGACCTCCGCCCGCCGGCGCCCCGGGCGACGTCGGCGCGCCGCGCCATCTCGGCGAGATCCAGGGTGGAGCCAGGGGCTCCCCGAAGGCGTCGGGCACCTGCGCTACGGTGACGGGTCGAGTGGGTTGGCTGCGCTCGCACGGTCGTGGCCGGCCCGGGGGCGGACTGCGGTGAGGACGAGTCGGCTCCAAGACCCGACACGAGCAACAGCCCCGTGGGGCCGGGAGGAGCCGGGAGCCGGGACGAGATGGCGCCCGGGCCGACCAGGCGCCGGGACGAGATGGAGACAGGAAGGGAGTAGCCCCATGGATCCGTTCCCACCGTTCTCGGGTGGGCTGCCCGAGCCGAGTGCGCCGCGGGTACCTCCCCCGTCGGTCCAGACGGCGGTCAAGCTCATGTACGCGGGCGCCGCGCTCTCCGCGATCAGCCTCGTGATCGGCCTCGCCTCGCTCTCGTCCGTGCGCCACTCGATCGAAGTGGCGGACCCGACCGCCAGCGCCTCGGCGGTCAACGCAGGGGTGGACGCGATCACCGCGATCGTCGTGATCATCGGGCTGATCGGCCTGGCGCTGTGGCTCTGGATGGCGCGGGCCAACCGGGCAGGCAAGAGCTGGGCGCGGATCACCGGGACCGTGTTCTGGGGTCTCGACACGCTGAGCCTGCTCGCGTCGATCTCCGCGCACGGCGCCGCCGCCAGTGACTTCCTCGGCCTCCTGGTCTGGCTGGCGGGACTCGGGGCCGTGATCTTCCTCTGGAAACGCGAGTCCAGCGCGTACTTCACCAGCCCAGCCGGTCCGCCGGGCTACGGACCCGCCGGCTACCGCTGACCCTCCCGCGCGCCACGGGACCGAGGCTGCAGCGGACCGCGGGCCGGCGGATCCGCGCGGATCAGCCTCGGCTCAGACGGAAGGGGGTCCTGGCCACGGTGACACCACTGCGACGGCGGAGCACGTTGGCAAGGATGAGGCCGCGTTGGTTCTGCAGTATCTGGTGGCGCAGCTTGCTCGGCTCCACCTCGGGGATCAGCACCAGCACGCGCCCGCGGCCTGTGACGGCAGGCGAGCGGAGGTAGCGGAGGATCGGCGCGGTGATCGACCGCGTGGGCGAGCGCAAGACCACGAGCTCAACCCCTGGGTCCCAGGCATCCCACGCAGCGCGAAGCACGTCTGCACGGTCGTCGTCCAACTGCACGCTCACGGCGACCACGTCCCCCCCGAAGGACAGGGCGGTGGTGAGGGCGTGCTCGGTCATACGCGAGACCGCTGCGACGGCCACGACGACCAGGCCCTCCTCGGCCGCAGGCTTTGCCGGCGTGGTGCCGAGGCCGAGCTCGGCGCCGACCTCCGCGTAGTAGCGGGACGCTCTGGCGAAGCCGTAGAGCAGGACGGGGATGGCGATGATGACCACCCAGGCGCCGGAGGTGAACTTCGTGACCACGAAGATGACCGTCGCCACTGCAGTCATCGTTGCGCCGAGCCCGTTCAAGCAAGCCCGTGCCCACCACCGCCTCGAGCGCTCGGTCGCCCAGTGCCGAACGAGGCCGGCCTGCGCGAGGGTGAACCCGGTGAACACCCCGATGGCGAAGAGCGGGATCAGCGCGTCGGTGTTGGCGTCCACGGCGATGAGCAGCGCGCCGGCGAGGAGCGCGAGGACGACGACGCCGTAACGGTAGACCGGCCGGTCCCCACGCAGAGCGAACACGTGCGGGACGAGGTTGTCCCGGGCCAGGAGGCTGGCAAGGACCGGCAGGCCCCCGAAGGAGGTGTTCGCGGCGATGGCGAGGATGACCGTGGTCGCGAGGTCGACTACGTAGTAACCGGCTCCATGACCGAGCGAGACGGCCGTGATCTGGCTGAGGACCGTCTGGGTTGGACTCGGGGCAACGTGGAACTTGACCGTGAGCACCGCCAGCCCGAGGAGCATGGTGCCGAGGATCCCGCCGAGGAGCATCTCGGTGCGCATCGCCCGGCGCACCCGGGGTTCCCGGAACCCCGGTACGTCGTTGGCGATCGCCTCCACCCCGGTCAGCGCGCTGCAGCCGGCCGCGAAGGCCTTCAGCAACAACAGGATGCCGACCGCGGCAGCCGCCTTGGGGATCACCGCCGGGTGCACGCCGTCGCCGGGCGCTGCGTGCGAGCGGGCGAGGCCGGCCGCGATGACCACGTAGATCCCGACGATGAAGACTCCGGTCGGCAGGATGAGGGCACGGGCGCTCGTCGCCAGCCCTCGGAGGTTGAGTGCGGTGAGCGCAGCGAGGATGGCGAGGCTGATCACGAGCGTGTCGGGGACCAGGGCCGGGAAGGCCGAGACGAGGGCGGCCACTCCCGCGGCGATGGACACGGCCACCGTGAGCACATAGTCGACGACCAGGGCCGCAGCCGCGAGATGGCTGGCCCGCACGCCGAGGTTGGCCTTGGACACTGCGTAGCATCCCCCACCGTCGGGGTAGGCCTGGATCACCTGGCGATAGGAGAACACCAGGATCACCAGCAGGATCACGATGGCGATCGTGATCGGCTCGATCTTTGCCAGCGCCCCAGCGCCAGCCGTCGCAAGCACGGCGAGCATGGCCTCAGGTCCATAGGCGACCGAGCTGATGGCGTCCAACGAGAGCGCCGGGATGCCCTCGAGGCTGGTGATCTCGCCCTTCTCTCCCTCGCCCTGGCTGTCGCTCGCCGCCTCCGCACGGTCAGCTCGCCCGCTCGACGCTCCGTTGGCTTCTCTCACGCTCCTCCTCGATACCCACGCTGCCCCGGTGCATCCTCGCAGATCGCGCGCGCCCCACCTGCGTGGCACCGGGGCCCGCAGCGCCAGGGCGGTAGGCCGGCGGCAGCGGCAGCGGCAGCGGCAGCGGGAGGACCACTCCTCCGCACCCACCCTCGACGGCGCTCGTCTCCAGCAGCGTCGGCTGCGCTCGGCCGCCGGTCCGGGCCGCCGGAGTCTGCGAGGAGTGCCGGCCCGCTCCTCGAGCTGGACGGGTCGCCGGCTACGCGACGCGCTCGGACTGCGCGAGCAGATGGGTCACGCACGCTCCCGCTGCGCCGCCGAGCTCAGGTCACGCCTCCTCTGTGGCCATGCTCCCCTGCTCGTCCGACTCACGGCGTGACCTCGCACCTGACCGAGCCTCCTCGAGTCCCCAAGCCGGACCTGCCGCATCGCCGAGCCGAGCCGGCTCCTGCCCCGCGGGCCCCGCGTGCGGCCGGTCCGGGGCTGTCACGTCCCCGCCGCGATCGGTCGGCCGCCGAGGCCGGTCCCCTGCACCTCCGGGCACGCCACGCCAGAGCAGCCCGACGCCCCCGGCGAGCACGACCATGGCCCCCGCAGCGGTCACGAACGGTACCCACGGGTGGATGCCGAACAGCGCCCCCGCGCCGAGTGCCGCCAGGGCGATCGCCGCGGTCTGCGCTGCCGCAGCGAAGCCCTGCGCCTCCCCCTGCACGGACGGGTCGACCGAGTGGGTGAGCTGGGCCATCACGGCCGGGTAACCCACCGCAACCGTGGCGGCCTCGACCGCGCCGAGCCCGATCAGCCACGCGACACTCCGGAGGAAGGGATAGACCACGGCGAACGTGGCCGACCCGAGGATCGCAGCGACGGCGAGGTAGCGACGATCCAGGCGGTCCACGAGCCAACCGGCCGGGAGCGAAAGCAGGACGAAGGGCGAGGCGAAGAGCGTCCAGGAGAGGCCGATCTGCCAGCTGGCTGCCCCCCGGAAGTGCAAGAGCAGCGACCAGCACACCTCGTAGGTCCCGCTCGCGAGGCCACTCGCGACCATCGCCACGACCACCCCGACCACGGCACGTTGCCTCCAGGGCCGCTGCGTCGACCGGGGACGCCCGCGTCGCGGGACAGCCCCCGGGCGAACCAGGCGTCCACGGGGGACGAAGGCGAGGAGGGGGACGGCAGCGAGCACGGCACCGACCGCGGCAGCAAGGAAGACGATGCGCATCGAGCCGGTTCCGAGGATGCTGGCGAGGAGTGGCCCGATTGCGAGGCCTGCCGTCTGGCCACCGTAGAGCGCCCCGTACGCCCGACCCTGCCAGCGGGAGGGAACGGCGTCGCCCACCAGCGCAGCGCTCGCCACCTGGACCATGCCCGCGCCCGCGCCTTGCAGCCCGCGAAAGGCGATCGCTGCTCCGGGTGTCGCAAGCGCGAGGAAGGCCAGGCTCCCGACCGTGTAGATCGCAAGCCCAGCGAGCTGGATCGGCCGGCGACCGATCCGGTCCGAAACTCGGCCAGTCGGGTACTGCACGACGAGCGAGGCCAGGAAGAACGCCGCCATGATGAAGCCGACGAGCGCGTCGGAGCCGCCGTGCTGTCGCACGTAGAGCGGGAGCAGCGGGAGGATCGACCCGGCTCCGAGCCACTCGAGGAAGCCCGAGAGCGCCAGCGCGAGCACGAGGTTCCTCGCCGCCCTCCCGTCGAGCGGGCCCGCTGCGACGGGCTGGGTCGATCCCGTCGCGCTGCGCGCCGCCGCCCGCCGGCTCCGTGCCGTCGTCGAGCGGGGCTCGCGCGGCGCGGTGTCGCGCTCGCTCCGCGGCGTCGGCAGCAACTCGGCGCTCATCGTCCCTCCGCCGGGCCACCTCGCCGGGGACGACGGCTCGTGCCGCCGTCGGGCCGTGCGGCAACCTCTCGGTCGGCCGACGCCCGCTCCACCAGCTCGGTGCACAGCCCTATTACCTGCTCGAGGAGCTGCCCTTCGACCGCTCCCAAGCGAAACAAGCCAGTGAGCCACAGCCCGTCCGCCACGATCCGTACCAGTGTCGCCAGCGCCGGATCGATGCCGTCGGCGGCGCAGCGTGCCTGCCAGCGCGCGAAGTCCTCCCGAAGCGGCTCGAGCAGGACGGGATCGGCAGCGAGCGCGGCGATCAGCGCGGCACCGAGACGCTCCTCCCGCTGGCTCTGCTCGTCCGCCGGCCCGGCAACCGTGGCACGGAGGTACGCAAGGGTGAAGTCACCGGGTTCGCCGCCACCGGCCGGCTTCGCCCCGGCGCGGACCAGCTGCTCCTCGAAGCTTGCCGTGAGGCGAGCTACCATCGCCTGTACCAGGGCATCCCGGCTCGGGAAGTGGTAGAGCACCCCACCCTTGCTGACCCCCGCCTCCGCAGCGGCCGCCTCGAGCGTGAGGTGCGCGACGCCGTCGCGGAGCACGACTTCCTCCGCCGCGCAGAGGATCCGCGCTCGGGTCACCTCCGCCTTCGTCACGCCATAACTATACCGTCCAGCCGGTACAGTTCTGTGCCCCCGGCACCCTCTCCGACCGAGCCGGCGCTTCCCGCTCGTCGGCTGGGCGCGGCGCGCGCCGCAGGACGGATACGGCCGGATCCTCTCCACCCTCGGACTTACTGCGTCGACTTCGCGTGCCGAACAACCCCTTGGCGACAGCGCGTCCTTCCGCTACATTTCGGTGTCAGGTCGTCTGGGGATCGCGTGGAAGGGGGCAACGTGCGAGCCGGAGCGACGGGGGGAACTGGACCACCGGTCCGTGACGGTCGGCAGGCGAGGCCGGCACCCGCTGGTTATGCGTTGAGCGTTGTGCTCCTTGCGGCAGCCTTCGTGGCGCTGCTCTGGGTGCCGAGCTACGCACACCTCGAGCCGAGCCTCGGGGGCATCCCGTTCTTCTACTGGTACTCGCTCCTCTGGCTCGTGCTCAACGCCGGCTGTCAGGCGGCCGCGTACGGGCTCCTGGTCACGGCGCCCCGGAGGCGGGCCACCCGAGCGAGCAGCGCCGGCACCACGCCGGCCGGCCCTGCGGGAAGAAGAGGGGGGCACAGGCCATGAAACTCGACGGTGTCGCCCTGTCAGTCACCATCGTCCTGTTCGTCATCGTCGCCGGGATCGGCTTCGGCGCGGCACGCTGGCGGCGCGTCGGCAAGCTCGACACTCTCGACCAGTGGGGGCTCGGCGGCCGCGCGTTCGGCGGCTTCGTCACCTGGTTCCTCCTCGGCGGCGATCTCTACACCGCGTACACGTTCATTGCCGTCCCCGGTGCAATGTACGCTCTCGGTGCGGTCTCAGGCTGGTTCGCCGTCGCCTACACCGTCCTCGTCTGGCCGATCGTCTTCGTGCTCATGCCGCGGCTCTGGTCCGTTGCGCACCGCCATGGCATTGTCACACCGGCTGACTTCGTCGGCACCCGCTACGGCTCCCGGGGGCTCTCGCTCGCCGTCGCCTTCACCGGGATCCTCGCACTCCTGCCGTACATCGCGCTCCAGCTCGTCGGCATCGAGGCCGTGCTGCAGGTCATGGGTGTCGGGAGCGGCGCCACGGGCATCGTCGCAGACCTCCCGCTCATCATCGCCTTCCTCGTGCTGGCGGGCTACACCTACACCTCCGGCCTGCGATCCGCTGCCCTCACGGCGTTCCTCAAGGACCTCCTCGTCTACGTCACCGTCCTCGTCGCCGTGATCTACATCCCCATCCGCCTCGGAGGCTTCGCCCACATCTTCGCTGCCGTGAGCGCCCACGCGAAGGTGGTCAACGCCGTTGCGAAGGCCAAGGGCCTCCCTCCCACGTTCGCCATCGTCCCCTCGGCCAAGTCCTACTGGGCCTACGCCACACTCGCTCTGGGCTCGGCCATGGCGCTGTTCATGTATCCCCACGCGATCACCGGTGTGCTCGCCTCCCGAGGACGCGAGACTGTGCGCCGCAACACCGTCGCACTCCCCCTCTACTCGCTCCTCCTTGCCTTCGTTGCACTCCTCGGCTACATGGCGATCGCCGCAGGGATCAAGACCACCAACAGCCGGCTGGTGGCCCCGCTCCTGTTCCGCCAGCTCTTCCCGAGCTGGTTCGCGGGCGTCGCGTTCTCGGCCGTCGCCATCGGCGCCCTGGTGCCGGCCGCGATCATGTCGATCGCTGCGGCCAACCTCTTCACGCGGAACATCTACCGAGCGTTCCTCCGGCCCCGTGCCACGCCCCGGGAGGAAGCGCAGGTCTCCAAGCTCGCGTCGCTCGTCGTCAAGTTCGGCGCCCTCGCGTTCGTGCTGGGGATCAACACCCAGAACGCGATCAACCTCCAGCTCCTCGGCGGGATCTGGATCTTGCAGACCTTCCCTTCCATTGCCATTGGGCTCTTCACCCGATGGCTCCACCGCTGGGCGCTCCTCGTCGGCTGGCTCGTCGGCATGGTCTACGGGACGTACGTCGCATACGGGGTAAAGACCGCGACCGTCCCCCACTTCGCCGGCGCCGTCGCGAAGATCCCGTTCGTCGGCCAGACCGGGTACATCGCACTCACCGCCATGGTGCTCAATCTGATCGTGTCGGTGCTGCTCACGGTCGTGCTCCGCCTGGCACCGACCACCAGCGGTCCGGACCTCACGGCAGCCGAGGACTACACGGTGGAGGAGGACGCGCCTCCGCTCCCGCTCCTCGAGGTCGGTGCCCCAGAGCCGGCCTGACCCGGCTCTCGGGCACAGCAGCTCTCCTGGCCACCGCGCGGAGCGCCGAAGCTCGCCTGCCCGGGCGCGCGGAGTACATCGTCGACCGGTCGGTTGATCCGCTCCGGCGTCCCCCGCTCCGGCGCATCGCGAGGACAGACACCTCGGCAGGTGGCTGCGCCAGGCCCATGACTGCCCGGCCTGTCGGGAACGGGGTCGCCCGGCCTGTCGGGAACGGGGTCGCCCGCGAGGCGCCGCCTCCCGGCCGGACCCCGAGGTCGTCGCACCCCTTGCATAGCC
>JAJYGW010000029.1 GCA_021790615.1 Actinomycetes bacterium
GGACGGCACCACCCGCACGGTGAGCTGCTCGACCGGGCGGGCCGTCGTGCCGCCGGGCGGTTCGATCGACGCCGCGCTCGCCGCCGCCGACGTCGAGATGTACGAGGCAAAGCGCGCCCGCCAGGAGGCTTCGGCGGGGGCGGCGCCGCCGGCCGCCGGCCGGGTCAGCTGATCGAGAGCATCCGCTCGAGGGCGATCCGGGCACCCTCGGCGACCTCGCCGGGCACCACGATCCGGTTGCGCACCTCGCCCTCGACGAGCCCTTCGAGGACCCAGGCGAGGTGCGGCTCGTCGATGCGGAACATGGTCGAGCACGGGCACACCATCGGGTCGAGGGAGACCACCGTGCGGTCCTCGTGCTCTTTCGCCAGGCGGTCGACGAGGTGGATCTCCGTGCCGATGGCGATCGTGCTCCCAGGCTCGGCCTGCCGGACGGCCCGGATGATGTAGTCGGTCGACCCGACCTGGTCGGCTGCCTGCACCACCTCGTGCGAGCACTCGGGGTGGACGATCACGAGACCGTCTCGGTGGGCGGCCCGGAAGGCCTCCACGTGATCGACGGAGAAGCGCTGGTGCACTGAGCAGTACCCCTTCCACAGCAGGAAGGTCGCCTCCTTCACCTGCCGTTCGTCCAGCCCGCCGAGCGGGCGCCGCGGGTCGACGACGACCATGTCGCCGAGCTCGTATCCGAGTTGCACGCCCGTGTTGCGTCCGAGGTGCTGGTCCGGGAAGAAGAGAACCTTGTCGCCTCGACCACCAGGCGTGCTGGCCGCACCCTCGAGATCGAGCGCCCAGCGCAGGACCGAGCGGGCATTCGAGGACGTGCAGACGGCGCCGCCGTGCCGGCCGACGAAGGCCTTCAGAGCAGCAGAGGAGTTCATGTAGGTGATCGGCACGACGCGCTCCACGTCGGTGACGGCGCTGATCTCTTCCCAGATCTGCTCGACCTGCTCCTCGTCGGCCATGTCGGCCATGGAGCAGCCAGCATTGAGATCTGGCAGCAGGACCTGCTGGTGGTCCGAGGTCAGCATGTCTGCCGACTCGGCCATGAAGTGCACCCCGCAGAAGACGACGAATTCGGCCGCCCGTTGCTCGGCAGCGAAACGGGACAGCCCGAACGAGTCGCCTCGGGCGTCCGCGAACTGGATGACGTCCTCACGCTGGTAGTGGTGGCCGAGAACGACGAGCCGTTCTCCGAGGCGCGCCTTTGCTGCGGCGACGCGCGCAACCATCTCGTCCGACGAGGCGCGTGTGTACTCGTCCGGTAGCCGTGTCTGTAGGCGGATCATGGGACCCCCTGATGTACGCCTCGCTGACGGCCGGCGGGGACAGCCTGGTCGCCCATCCGCGGGGTTGTCGGCCACGAAGCGGGATGTCCGCCGGGGTACCAGGCCGGCGTAGCCTCCAGTGTAGTGCTCGAACGTCCGAAAGCCATTCCTGACGCCCCGGGTTCCTACCAGTTCAAGGACGCCGACGGACGTGTGATCTACGTCGGGAAGGCGCGCTCGCTGCGCAGCCGGCTGTCCAACTATTTCGCCGATCCCCGCACCTTGCACCCGAGGACGGCCCAGATGATGGACCGTGCGGCCTCCGTCGAATGGATCGTGGTGCAGAACGACGTCGAGGCGCTCATGCTCGAGTTCAGCCTCATCAAGACCCACCGACCGCGCTTCAACGTCCGTCTCGTCGACGACAAGAGCTACCCCTACCTGGCGGTGACGGTCGGGGAGCAGTGGCCGCGGGCGACGGTGATGCGGGGTGCCAAGCGCAAGGACACGCGTTACTTCGGGCCGTACGCCCACGCCTACGCGATCCGAGAGACGCTCGACCTCCTGCTGCGGTCCTTCCCGATCCGAACCTGCTCGGACGCGAAGATGCACCGCCACGAGCTCCTCGGGCGTCCGTGCCTCGTGTACCACATCGAGCGATGCGCTGCCCCCTGCGTCGGCTACGTCGACGAGGAGCGCTACCGGGAGCTCGTGGGGGAGCTGATGGCTTTTCTCGAGGGGGACACGAAGCCGATCGTCTCCCGCCTCGAGGCCGAGATGCGCGAGGCTGCCTCGGAGCTCGAGTTCGAGCGGGCGGCCCGCCTGCGCGACCGGCTGGCGTCGGTCCGTCTCGCCATCGAACGCCAGCAGATGGTGACTGACTCGCCTGAGGACCTGGACGTGATCGCGGCAGCAGAGGACGAGCTCGTCGCGGCCGTGCAGGTGCTGCACATCAGGCGCGGGCGGGTCGTCGGCCGTCACGGTCTCGTGCTCGAGAAGGTGGAGCCGTTGACCGAGCCCCAGCTGATCTCCCGCGTGCTCGAGCAGCACTATGCCGAGTCGCCCATCGGGATCCCGCGTACCCTGCTCGTCCCGGTGATGCCGGAGGACTCGGGCACTTACGAGGAGTGGCTGACGAAGCTTCGCGGCGGGCGGGTCGAGGTCCGCGTCCCACAGCGTGGACGAAAGCGCGAGCTCATGGAGACCACCCGGCAAAACGCTGCCGAGCAGTTGACCCGCCACCGGCTGAAGCGCTCGTCCGACCTCACGAGCCGTGCGGTTGCGCTCGAAGAGCTGCAGCAATCCCTCGCCATGACGGAGGCGCCGCTGCGCATCGAGTGCTACGACATGAGCCACCTGCAGGGCACCGACTACGTGGGCTCGATGGTCGTTCTGGAAGACGGCCTGCCGAAACGCTCGGATTACCGCCGCTTCAAGGTCTCGGCCGTGCAGGGCAACGACGACTACGGCGCCATGCACGAGGTGCTGACGAGGCGCCTCCGCCACCTGCTCTTCGAGGACAGGTTCCGCGCCGACAGCTCCGGCGACGAGCACCAGAACGGCTTTAGTCCCCCCACCGCCGCCGACGAGGAGGACCTCGAGCACATCGGCCGCCGCAGGCGCGCCTCGCGTTTCGCGTATCCCCCCCAGCTGCTGCTCATCGATGGTGGCAAGGGACAGCTCAACGTCGCCGTGAGAGTCCTGCATGAGCTCGGCCTGACGGACAAGATCGCCGTGGCGGCGCTCGCGAAGCGGCTCGAGGAGGTCTTCGTGCCCGGGCGGCCGGACCCGATCGTGATACCGCGTGACTCTGAGGCGATCTATCTCCTGCAGCAGGCGCGCGACGAGGCCCACCGGTTCGCGATCGAGTTCCACCGGCAGCTGCGGGGCAAGCGGATGACGCGCTCCGCGCTGGAAGGCGTCCCCGGTCTCGGGCCGACACGTCGCAAGCGCCTGCTCCGAGAGCTAGGGAGCGTGAAAGCCGTCCAGGCCGCGTCGCCCGAGGCCCTCCGAGCGCTCAGCTGGCTGCCCGACAGCGTGGCGGACGCGATCTACGAGCATCTCCACTCAGCGAGGGGGCGATCCTCACAGCGGCCGTCAAGGGCTTCCTACAGCTCTGTGAACAGGATGGGAGCGTGAGCGACCCACCTCGGACCGACTGGGACGAGCTCGCGCCCTGGTGGTTGGAGACGTTCGCCAATGGAGCCGATCTCGAGTACGAGCTCCAGATCCTCCCGCTCGTCGCGGCTCACCTCTCGGGTTGCCGCCGGGTGCTCGACGTCGGGACCGGCGAGGGCCAGTTGGCGCGTCGCATCGCGTCGCCCGGCCTCGACGCGCCCCCCGATGTCGTGGTCGGCGTCGACCCCTTCGCGCGGCAGCTGGCAAACGCGGCGCGCCAGGCCGGGGGACCGCTCTACGTGCGGGCGCGTGGCGAGGACCTCCCACTCTCGTCCGGGGCCTTCGACGGTGTCTTGTGCTGCCTCGTGATCGAGCACGCTGACGACCCGGAGGCGGTGTTGTCGGAGCTGACGCGGGTGCTCGCTCCCTGCGGCAGGCTCCTCCTCGTCGTGAACCACCCGATCGTGCAGGGACCGGGAAGTGGCTTCGTCGACGACGCGATCCTCGAGGAGCGGTACTGGCGGATCGGCCCGTACCTCACCGAGCAGGTCGTGGTGGAAGAGGTGGACCCGGGAGTGCCGGTGCGGTTCGCTCACCGACCGTTGTCCGGGTACATCAACCCGCTCTGTGATGCGGGCCTCGTGCTGACCCATCTCGAGGAGCCTGCGCCTCCGCTCGACTTCCTCGCCGGCACGCTCGACCTTGCTCTCGAGCGTGCCATGCCGCGGCTGTGCCTCATGCGTTTCGAGAAGCCGCAATATCCTCGGGCAGGGAGGTGATCTGAGTGGCCGAGTACCTGTTCCTCATCGGCATGTCCGGGGCGGGCCGCTCGACCGCAGCCGCCATGCTCGAAGACCGCGGCTGGTTCGTGATCGACAACCTGCCGCCGGCGCTCCTCGGCAAGGTGGCCGAGCTCGCCAACCAACCCGGTTCCGAGTACGAGCGCCTCTGCCTGGTGGCGGGCCGCGGAGGTTACGAAGGGGTGGCAGAGCTCCCGAAGGCGCTCGCATCACTGCGCGCCTCGGGTGGACGGGTGCGCGTCCTCTTCCTCGAGGCGTCCGATGAGGTCCTCGTGCGCCGATACGAAGGCACGCGCCGGAAGCATCCGATCGACACCGAGGTCGGCATCCTCGACGCCGTCCGCCAGGAGCGCGAGCTGCTCGCCGATCTGCGAGCAGATGCCGACATCGTCCTCGACACCGGGGACCTCAACGTCCACGAGCTGCGGGATCGGATCATCGACCTCGTCGACCTCCCTCCTCCCGGATCTGCCATGGAGACGGCGGTCGTCTCCTTCGGCTACAAGCACGGGATCCCGCTCGACGTCGATCTCGTGTTCGACTGCCGTTTCTTGCCGAACCCGCACTGGGTGCCCGAGCTGCGCCCGATGACCGGTCTCGACGGCAAGGTCCGTGACTACGTGATGGCAGCGCCGGAGACCCACGAGCTTTTGGAGCGTCTCGAGAGCTTGCTCGACCTGCTCCTGCCCGCCTATGCCCGAGAAGGGAAGTCCTATCTCTCGATCGCCATCGGGTGCACGGGCGGCCGGCACCGCTCGGTCGTTCTCGCCGAGGAGCTCGGCGAGACTCTGCGGCGGCACGGCTTCCATCCGGCCGTCCACCATCGGGACATCGCCCGTTGACCGATCACGGGCGCGCGAGCGCGGGGGATCACGGACCGAGCGTGGTCGCCGTCGGGGGTGGACACGGTGCAGCCCAGACCCTGCGCGCTGCGCGCCGCTACGCCGGAGACATCACCGCGATCGTCTCGGTGGCGGACGACGGCGGTTCGAGCGGGCGCCTGCGCGAGCAGCTCGGGATCCCTGCACCCGGTGACGTACGGCGCTGCATCGGTGCGCTGCTGCCGGAGGGCTCGCCACTGGCGGGGGCGCTCGAGCACCGTTTCGGCGCCGGTGAGCTCGAAGGCCACGCGCTCGGCAACCTGTTGATCGCGGCGCTGGCAGCGACGCTCGGGGACTTCGCTGCCGGAGTCGCAGAGACGGCTCGGATACTCGGCGCAGCCGGCCGGGTGTTCCCGGCGACGGCGATCCCTGTCGTCTTGAAGGGCACGGGCGAGAACGGCGAGGTGTCGGGGCAGGTCACCATCAAGAGCCACGGCGGCGTCTCCCGCGTTCACCTCGCACCCGCCGACGCAGAGCCACCCGAAGGTGCCGTCGAGGCCGTCTTGGCCGCGGACCAGATCGTCATCGGGCCGGGGTCCCTCTACACGAGCCTCCTCGCGGCGACGGCGGTACCTGCGTTGAGAGAGGCGATCAGAGAGAGCGCGGCGCAGCGGGTGTACGTCGCCAACCTCCGGGAACAGCCTCCCGAGACGCGCGGCTTCGACGTGGCGCGACACGTGGGAGCACTCCTCGACCACGGTTTGGCGATCGACGTGGTGCTGGCGGATCCCGACGCGCTGTCCCTCGGCGAGCCGCCGCCCGGCGTACGGATCATCCGCGCCCGGTTGGCGACCGGCGAGCGAGTGGCGCACGACCCCGCTCTCCTTGCCTCCGCATTGTCATGCCTTGCTCGTGCACACGAATAGGTTGTTGAGAGAAACACTGACGAACTCAAAGGGGAGACATGGCTGTACGTGTCGCAATCAACGGGTTCGGGAGGATCGGGCGGAACTTCGTGCGCGCCGCGCTCGAGCGGGACGCCGACGGGGCACGCAACGAGGCGGGCACGAGCTCGGAGATCGAGATCGTGGCGGCGAACGAGCTCGCGCCGCGTGAGGCGAGCGCGTATCTGCTCCGACACGACTCGACCCAAGGGCGCCTCGAGGAATCTGTCGAGCTCACTGACTCGAGCCTGCGGGTGGGCGGTCGGGAGATCCTGCTGCTGAGCGAGACCGACCCGAAGGCGCTGCCCTGGCGCGACCTCGGCGTCGACGTCGTGGTCGAGTCGACCGGGCGGTTCACGACCCGGGCGAAGGCGATGGCCCATGTCGAGGCAGGTGCGCGCCGGGTGGTCATCTCGGCTCCGGCGAAAGAGGTCGACGCGACCTTCGTCGTCGGCGTGAACGACGGCGACTTCGATCCCGAGAACCACGTCATCGTCTCGAACGCCTCCTGCACGACGAACTGCCTCGTCCCGATGGTGAAGGTGCTCGACGACGCCTTCGGCTTGCGCCAAGGCCTGATGACGACGGTCCACGCGTACACCAACGACCAGGAGCTGTTGGACCTCGGGCGCGACAACCTCCGCCGGGCGCGAGCGGCGGCGATCAACATCGTGCCGTCGACCACCGGAGCAGCACGTGCCACGAGCCTCGTGCTCGAGCAGATGGCAGGCCGTCTCGACGGCCAGTCACTGCGAGTCCCCGTCGCGGACGGGTCGATCACGGACCTGACGGCGATCGTCGGCGGGAGCGTCGGCGTCGCCGACGTCAACCGAGCCTTCCTGGACGCCTCGGCCGCAGGGCCGCTCGCGCGGGTGCTCGCCTACAACGAGGAGCAGATCGTCTCCTCCGACATCATCGGCACTTCGGCGTCGTGCACCTTCGACGCCACGCTCACGATGGCCATCCCCGTGGACGACGACTCCACGCTCGTGAAGACCATGGGCTGGTACGACAACGAGTGGGGCTACTCCCACCGCTTGCTCGACCTCGCCGTCATCGTCGGTCGGGCGTGACAGAGAAGGGCGCTGACATCGGTCGACTGCCCGTCCTCGAAGACCTCGGGGACGTCGCAGGGAGGCGGGCTCTCGTCCGTCTCGACCTCAACGTGCCGCTGTCCGAGGAGCCTGACGGGACCCGCGTCGTGGCCGACGACTTCCGGATCCGCGCCGCTCTGCCGACCCTCGAATACTTGGCCGAACGAGGGGCGTCCCTCACGATCGTCACCCACCTCGGGCGGCCGAAGGGACGGCCCGACGAGCGGTACTCCGTCGCCCCGGTCGCGGCGCGGCTTCGCGAGCTCGGGGTGGAGGCCGAGGTGCGAGAGAACCTGCGTTTCTCGCCGGGAGAGGAGCAGAATTCTCCCGAGCTCGTCGAGGAGCTCGTGAAGGGTCAGGACCTGTACGTGAACGATGCGTTCGGAGCCATGCACCGAGCACATGCGTCGATCGTCGGCCCACCGGAGTTCCTGCCGTCGGCAGCGGGGCGCCTGGTCGAACGGGAGATCGCTGCCCTCTCGCGGGTCGTGTCGGATCCGCCACGGCCTTTCGTGGTCGCGCTCGGGGGTGCCAAGGTCTCGGACAAGTTGGGGCTGCTCCGGGCGCTCACGGAGCGCGCCGACCGAGTGCTCGTCGGCGGGGGGATGGCGTTCACGTTCCTCCATTCCGTCGGGCACCCGATCGGCGACTCGATCCTCGACCGGGACCATCTTGACGAGTGCCGCGACCTGCTCCGGACGACATCGGTGATCCTCCTCCCGGTCGATCTCGTGGCGGCCGCCCCGGGGGTCGAGATCACACCTTGTCCGGTCTCGGGTGCCGATGCGGTCGCGGTCGCGCCACCGGGCGAGGCGCGGGTCTTCGGCCAGGGCATCAACGACGGCTGGAAGGGCCTCGACATCGGCCCGGCGACGGCGGAGCTGTTCCGGGAGTCGATCGCCGGGGCCGGGTCGGTCATGTGGAACGGGCCGATGGGGGTGTTCGAGGACCCCCGCTTCGCCAAGGGGACCTATGACGTGGCGCTGGCGGTCGCAAACGCCGAGGGCTACACCGTCGTCGGCGGCGGAGACAGTGCGGCAGCGCTCGCCCGCTTCGGGCTCGCCGAGCGCGTCGACCACATCTCGACGGGCGGTGGCGCGTCCCTCGAGTTCATCGAGTTCGGCGACCTGCCCGGTCTCGCAGCGCTACGTGGGAGTGTGCGGCGTGGCTGATCCGTCCCGGCAGGTGCTCATCAGCGGCAACTGGAAGATGCACCACACGCACTTCGAGGCGATCCAGTTCGTGCAGTCGCTCGCAGCTCTGCTGCGGGCCACGCCACTTCGGCCAGGCCGAGCGATGTCCATCCATCCGCCGTTCACGGACCTCCGCTCCGTGCAGACGGCGCTCGAATCTGACTCCGTCCCGGTCGCCCTCGGCGCCCAGAACTGCCACGAGGCGGAGAGCGGTGCGTTCACCGGCGAGGTCAGTGCGGAGATGCTCGAGAAACTCAACGTCTCCCTCGTCATCGTCGGCCACTCCGAGCGCCGCCAGCTCTTCGGCGAGACCGACGAGACGGTGCGGGCGAAGATGGATTCCGTCCTCGGGCACTCCATGACGCCGATCCTCTGCGTCGGCGAGACGCTCGAGGAGCGTGATTCGGGCGAGGCGCGCGACAGGGTCTCGTACCAGCTGGACGCTGCTCTGAAGGGGCGTGCTGCCCTTTCGGTCGCGGGCCTCGTGATCGCCTACGAGCCGATCTGGGCGATCGGGACAGGACGGACGGCGTCCGCCGCCGACGCGGAGGAGATGGCCGGGCACGTACGCGACGAGGTCCGGCGGATCTCCGGCGAGGACGCAGCCTCGTCGGTGCGCGTCCAGTACGGCGGCTCCGTCAACCCCGACAATGCCGGTGAGCTGCTGAGGCGCCCGAATGTGGACGGCCTTCTCGTTGGAGGCGCGAGCCTGAAGGCGGAGACGCTGCACGAGATCGCCCGGGCTCGCTGAAGGCTGGCGACGCCGGCCTTTGGGGCGACGATGGTAGCCTCGTGCGTCGCCGAGCAGCGGTCTCGTCGCTCAAGTCTGGTCTCGAGGAGGTCTCGTCCGTGCTCACCGACGCCCTGGTGGTGCTCGACGTCATCGCGTCGTTCGCGATCATCGTCCTGATCCTGCTCCACAGCGGGCGCGGCGGCGGCCTCTCGGACATGTTCGGCGCTTCGGCCGGTTCGGCTGCCGCCGGCTCGACGGTTGCCGAGCGCAACCTCGATCGGATCACGGTCGTGTTCGTGCTGGTCTTTGTCTTCGTGACGATCGCGCTCGCATTGCGGTGGAGCTGAGCGCCGCCGCCCCGCTTCACCGCCGAGCAGTCCTCGCCGTCACCCTCGCGCTGGCGCTGTGCGCCAGCCTGCTCGCAGGCTGCACCAACCTCAACCTGACGGTGCCGACGGTTGCCACCCAACCGACGGTGCCCGGTGGCGACCTCGTCGACACCAACAGCGTCGTGACCATCGGCGTGCCCTCCCTTCCGACGAACTTCAATCCGTCGACGATCGCCGGGGACAACCCCATCACGCAGATGGTGATGCAGCAGGTCTGGCCACAACCGTTCGTCACCGACCCGAACTTCAACGTGACGACCTCCGGTCTCCTCGTCCGAGCCGAGGTGGAGGGCGTATCGCCTTTCCGCGTCGTCTACGTCATCAATCCTGACGCCGTCTGGTCCGACGGTGTGCCGATCACCGAGGCGGACTTCGCCTATGCCTGGCAGGAGCAGCTCGCCCACTCAGCGCACCTCGCAGACTCCGGGCTCATCGCCGGCTATCGGGACATCGCGAGCCTCACCGCGTCCGACGGTGGGCGCACGGTGACGGTGACCTTCAACCGACCCTTCTCGGACTGGCAGGCGCTGTTCGCCGACCTCGTCCCCGCTCACGTCGCTGAGCAGTACGGCTGGTCACGAGCGTTCCAGGGATTCTCGCCCTCTCGAGTCATCTCCGGCGGTCCGTTCGAGGTGACTGGCTACTCGCGGGGGAAGTCCCTGACCTTGAGCCGCAACCCGCGGTACTGGGGCACGCCGGCACATGTCGCCGAGATCCGTTTCGTCGTGGAGCCGAGCACGGCTGCGACGGTCGCCGCCGTCGACAGCGGCAGGATCTCGATCGCCGAGATCGATTCGTCGTTGTACGCGCCCGGCACGGTCGACGGAGGGCTGGTCAACCTCCCCTCGATCCGGCGCCGCTCCAATGGCCGTCTGGGGAGAAGTCGCACCGTGCAGCTCTCACCCCGGCCCGGAACGGTCCACTGGTCGAGCTATGCCGGTGATCAGATCTGGCAGCTGTGTTTCAACCAGCACGACGCGCTCCTCTCCCAGCTTGGTCTCCGGAGGGCGATCGAGCACTCACTCGACAGGAGCGAGGTCATCGCCGACTCCGAGGACCTCGTCGATCCGCAGATCCATGTCGCCAACTCTCGGTTCACCTTGAGCGGCGAGAGCACCAACCCGAACTCGCCGGGCACGACCCGGATCTCCGAGCACGCCCCCGTGCTGTACCGGCCGATACAGGCTCTCAGGCTGTTCGCCGCACAGGGCTGGCTGCCGGGCGCCGACGGACTGCTTCGTCAGTCCGGTACGGGGGTGCTTTTGCGCCTCACCCTCCTCGAGCCGAGCGGCTCCTGGGCCGTCGACCAGGCCGGAGCGGTCATCCAGGCCGAGCTGCGTGCCCTCGGCGTGCAGGTGGTGCTCGTGCGACAACCGCTCGACAAGATGCTGGCGTCGACGCTGCCGGCCGGCGACTACCAGCTCGCACTGGCACCGTTCAACATCTCGACGTCGGTTACGGCCGTCGCCCCCCAGTACACAGACTCCGTGCTCCCAGCCGCCGCGGGTCTGGGACCTGGACCTCGGAACGGGTCATCGCTTGCTCTCACCGGCGTGTCAGAACCATGGTCCACCGCGGTCCCGCAAGGCACCGAGCCGGGCGCCGTCGCCGCCGGGGCGATCACGCGGGACGTCCTCGGGGTGGATGACCCGGTGGTGGCGGCCCGGCTGTCCGCCGCACTTACGGAGCTGAACCCTCCGACCGTGTTGAACGACCTGCAGCACGCTGACTCCCGGATGTGGGACCAGGTGTATTCCGTGCCCTTGTTCCAGGCATCGTTCGAGTTGATCCACTCGGTGAAGGTCGACAACGTGAGCGAGAGCCCGACGTGGGCCGGGATCATGTGGGACGCGCAGGACTGGGCGATCCTGAAGAAGCCGCCGACGACGACGACGACCGCGGTGACGAGCGCGAGCGGATGACGCGCACTGCTCGTCGCGGCTCTCGGTCTGGGACAGGCCTGTTGGCCTCCGGATCGCCCGCGCTCGGCGTCAGCAGGTCGACTGACGCGGGATTAGAGTGGCTGCCGCCCCGAGGAACGGCCTCGGGACCACTCATGTCGG
>JAJYGW010000310.1 GCA_021790615.1 Actinomycetes bacterium
CGGTCCGGCGAACACGTAGCGGGCCCCACGGACCTTGGCGACCAACCGCTCGGAGGCAAACGGATCGCTCGCCTCCAGAGGGTGCGAGCCTCCCTCGAGCTCGCCAGCGCCTGCGCTCGCCACCTCGATCTCGGCTCGCAAGCTCTCCGCGAAGTAGTCGACGACCTTCTTCGCGAGCTCGCTCGCGTTCTCCTGGAACCCAAATGGGGTGTCGAGCAGCACCGCCGGCACGGGACCAGGCCCCATCCGCTCGAGCACGTGGCGGTGGACCTTGACCATGGTCGGCGCTGTCTCTCCGGAGCCCATGATCGTCAGGATGCGAGGCACGGTCACTCAGGCACCCCCGGGAACACATCGACCTCACCAGGCGACCTCATCAGAGCAACCTCACCGGGCGATCTCACCAATCCGGCCGCGGCGGCCAGGAGGGGCGCGGTGTGCCGTCCCAGCGCAGGCCACCGAGGGGTTCGCCCCAGGGGTCCTCCGGGACGAGGTCGTCGGCCCCCGCGACGGGATCGGGCAGCCACTGCTCCATGACGTCGATCAGCTCCGCTTGCAGCATGGTCAGGTACTGGTAGATCACCGCCTCGGTCTCTGGCGCATCGTCGGGGATGCCGACGTCCTCGTCGGTGACGCCGAGGACGGTACCGAGCACCAGCCGCAGATCGTTCAATGCAGCCATCCAGGCTGCCGTGGTCTCCTCGTCGAGATGTGTCGCGTGCGCGTATTGCCGCAGCGTCTCGAGCGACGAGAGGTGCGACTCGAGCAGCTCGCGCCGGGTGGACTGTTCGTAGATCTGCTCCGCTTCCTCGTCCCGCACGTAGGCGCGCGGGAAGAGGCGCCGCACACTCTCCGGCAGCGGCTGCTCGATCCCGACACCGCGGAGCAGAGCTGCCAGCTCCTTCGGTAGCATCTCGAGCAGGGCGCGCTCCTCGGGTGGGAGGTGCAGCTCGCATCCCCGCTGCTTCCGGGTCATACGGATCCGCCGCCGCATCATGTCCCGCTCTGCTCCATCGTCGCCCAGAGCCCGTGCTGGTGGAGCCGCGCGACGTCGAGCTCGGCCCGCTCACGGGGCCCGCTCGAGACGACGGCCCGACCTTTCGTGTGCACGTCCATCATCAACTTGTGCGCCTTCTCTCTGGAGTACCCGAACAGCTTCTGGAACACGAACGTGACGTAGCTCATCAGGTTGATCGGGTCGTTCCAGACGATGACGAGCCAGGGGAGATCTGGCTTGACCGTCTCTTCCACCTCCGGCCGTTCGACCTCGGCCGGAGCTGTGCTCATCGCAGGCGAAACGCTCATGACCGCCATGCCGGACCTGGGACCCATCTCAGGCTCGAGCGGGGTCAAGCGGCCGGGAACGGGGTCACCGATGCCGGCGCCACCGGTGCCGGCGCCGCCAACCTCGTAGCCAGCTCGACCTCAGCGGGCGCCCCGCCGCCGAGCTCCTGTGCCGCCGGGGCGGGCTCCGCATGCTCGTGAAGGCTCAGGTACAGGCCGATCGAGGCGATCCAGAGGAGGGTCACACCGGCGAGATGGAACTCGACGATGTACGCGGCGTCGTGCAGGAAGTACTGGGTGTATCCGAGCGCTCCCTGGATGATCACGAGCTCGAACATCGTCCTTGCTCGTCGCTGGATGCGCTCGGGCGCCTTGGCGTGATGGAACGCGAACTGGCTGGCGGTGACGAGCCCGAGCAGGAGCCACGCGAGGGAGCTGTGCAGCTCCGCAACGTCACGAAACGCGAGCGGAACCCTCGGCGCCCCAGGACTGCCGGCGTGAGGTCCCGCCCCGGTGACGATCGTGCCCGCCAGGGTGACCACGCCGAGCGCCAGCAACAGGACACGCACCAGCCATCGCAGGTCCCTCGAGACGAGCGGTTCCACCGGGCCTGTGGCTGTCGCGTCCGGGATGCGTGATCGGTGGTACATCCAGATCGCATCGGCGAGCACCGCGATCGTGAGGATGAAATGCAGGGCGACGAGGTACGGGTTCAGCTTGAAGAGCACGACGAGCCCGCCGAGCACGATCTGGGCGACGAGGCCGAGGATGAGCCCGAACGCCGGCCGCGAGATGTCGCGCCGCTCGGGCCGGCGGAGCAGAGCGGCGACAAGAGCAACGACAGAGACCACGCTGACCGCCACGGTGAAGCCGCGGTTCAGGTCCTCCACCATGGGGTGGAACGAGACGGCGGCGAGGAGACGGTGCTGGTAGCACGACGGCCAGTCGGGGCACCCGAGGCCGGAACCCGTGAGCCGGACGGCGCCGCCGGTGAGCACGAGCAGGGCGTACAACACGACCGACGCCAGCGCGACCTTCCGGACGGCGCCGGGCGAGACCGAGAGCCTTCGTACCGCCTGCACGTCTGACGATGGTAGGACCGGCCAAGCTCCGCCGTGACCAGGTGCGGGAGAGCGGCCGAAGGACAGACGGTCCTGCCCCGCACCTACACTGAGCCGACAGTGGCTCAGATCACCCCACTCTCGGCTTCTGTCGGCGCGGCCACGGTGTCGACGTCCAAAGCAGAGCGGCTCCGCGGGTTCATCGCGCTGACCAAGCCCCGCATCATCGAGCTGCTGCTCATCACGACGGTGCCGACGATGTTCGTAGCCCGCCGCGGCGTCCCTTCCGGGTGGCTGATCCTCGCCACTCTGGTCGGCGGAACGCTCTCGGCCGGCGGGGCGAACGCCACCAACATGGTCATCGACCGCGACATCGATGCCGTCATGAAGCGGACTTCGAAGCGGCCCCTCGTCACGGGCACCGTGCAGCCGGTCGAGGCGCTCGTCTTCGCAGTCGCGCTCGAGGCGGCGGCATTCGCGATCTTCGCCGCCTTCGTGAACGTGCTGTCGGCAGTGCTCGCGCTCGCCGCCGCGCTCTTCTACGTCTTCGTGTACTCGATCGGCCTGAAGCGCCGCTCGAAGCAGAACATCGTGATCGGCGGAGCCGCAGGCGCAGTGCCCGTCCTCGTGGGCTGGACGGCAGTGACCGACCACCTCGCGTGGGCACCCGTCGTGCTCTTCGCCCTCATCGTCATCTGGACTCCGTCCCACTTCTGGGCGCTCGCGGTGAAGTACCGCGAGGACTACGAACGAGCAGAGGTTCCGATGCTTCCGGTGGTCGAGCAGTTCGAGAAGGTGGCGCTCCAGATCATCGGGTACTCGGTGGCGCTCGTGGTCGTCTCGTTCGTGTTCGGCTGGGTGGCACACATGGGGCCCGTCTATTGGGCGGCGGCGCTGGTCGCCGGCATCCTCTACCTGATCGACGCGGTCCGCCTTAAGTTCGAAGGCGGCTCTCCGAAGGCGGCGATGCGCCTCTTCGGCTACTCGATCACGTACGTCACCGTGGTCTTCGTGGCGATGGCCGTCGACGTCGTCGTGCGGTACCACTGAGCGCTGCTGCGGCCCGGGCTGGGAGAGCTCCCGGTCACTCCCAGCGAAACGTCAGCGCCGCCACAGCAGGCGCCACCACCGCCCACGCCACCAGCACGACCCAGGATTCGAGCGGTGGAGCGATGCCCTGGCCAAGGGCGGGATGGAGTGCATCCGTCAGCGCCGCAGCCGGGAGCAGGCGGGCGAAGGCAGCGAACCCGCTCAGCTTTCCGAGGGGGAACACTACGCCGCCGATGAGGAGCAGTACCAGGTAGACGCCGTTCGCGAGGGCGAGGTTGATCTCGGCCCTGAGGGTCCCCGCCATGGCGAGGGCTGTGCCGGCAAAGGCGAACGTGGCGAGCAACGCAGCGAGGACTGCCAGACCCGCGGCCGGGTGAGGCCGCCAGCCGAGACCGAGGGCGATCGCCCCCAGGACGACCACCTGCAGGATCTCCACGAGCAGGACCGAGATCACCTTGGCCAGGAGCAGTCTCGGCCTTCCGAGCGGTGTGGTGCCGAGGCGCTTCAGGACGCCGTAGCTGCGCTCGAACCCTGTCGCGATCCCGAGCGACACCATGGCCGTCGACATGACGGCGAGCGCGAGCACTCCCGGTGCGAGGAAGTCGACGGGATGACGGGTCCCGGTCGGCAGGACGTGGACGAGGGAGAAGAAGATCAGCAGGAAGGCGGGGATGCCGACCGTGACGAGAAGCGTCTCTCCCCGCTCGAGGGTCATGCGCACCTCCGCTCCGACCTGTGCCCGCAGTGCCCTCATCGGTCTCGGCGCTCTCCTTCCGCCCGGACGAGTCGGAGGAACACCTCCTCGAGGCGTTCCCGGCCTACCCGCAGGTCGGTGAGCGAGACGCCGCGCTCTGCGAGCCAGGCTGTGAGATGCGCGACGAGCGAAGGGCTCGAGGGGCTCACGACGCGGTAGTCGCGCGGACCGTCCGCCACGACCTCGACGCCGAGAGCAGCCGCGAGCTCGAGGACGTCGATCTCCCGGTCGACTGCGAAGCGCACCTCCTCCTCGCCTCCGCCCACCTCCCCCGGCGCGCCCGCCGCCACGACCCGTCCCCGGTCGATGATCACCACGCGCTCGGCGAGGCGCTCGACCTCGTCCAGCTCGTGACTCGTCATGAGGACGCCGACGCCCTCGTTCCGGCACGCCGAGATGACGTCGCGCACGGCGAGACGTCCGGCGGGGTCGACCCCGGCAGTGGGTTCGTCCAAGAAGAGCACGCGTGGGCGGCCGACGAGCGCGAGCGCGAGCAGCAGCCGCTGCTGCTCGCCGCCCGACAACCGCTTGAACGGGCTGCCGGCGACGCCGGTCAGCCCGAGCAGGTCGAGGAGCTCAGCCGGGGAGCGCGGGTCGTCGTAGTAAGAGGCGAACAAGGCGAGCACGCGGCGGGGGCTCATCACGGCGTAGACGCCGCCGCGCTGCAGCATCACGCCGATCCGGGGGACGAGCCGGGTGTGGTCGGAGATCGGGTCGAGCCCGAGCACTCGTACGCGGCCCGCGGTCGGGCGGCGATATCCCTCCAGTGTCTCTACCGCTGTGGTCTTGCCGGCTCCGTTCGGTCCGAGGACGGCGACGATCTCACCGGCGTCAACGCTGAAGCTGATCCCGTCGAGGGCGACGCGCTCGCCATAGTGGACGTGCAGATCCTCGGCGTCGATCGCGCTCATCCGGCCGGCAGCGCTCCGCTCAGTTGCGAGGGGTCTCGAAGCGGTACCCGACGCCCCGGATGGTCGTGATGAGCGCGGGATTCGACGGGTCTTCCTCGATGCGGGAACGCAACCGCTTGATGTGCACGTCGAGCGTCTTCGTGTCGCCCACGTAGTCGAGGCCCCAGACACGATCGATCAGATTGTCGCGGGTGACCACACGCCCGGCGTTCGCGAGGAGGATCTCGAGGATCTCGAACTCCTTGAGCGGCAGCTTGACCTCTCTGCCGCGCACGACGCACTCGTGACGGCCGACGTCGAGCGTGACGTCTCCCTCCGCCAGCACCTCGTTCGCCGAGGCATCGACCCGGAGCCGGTCGAGGAGGCTCGTCGGGGGTGGGGAGGCAGCCTCGTCGGCGGCCGCGGCGGAACGCGGCGCCGGCTGTGTCGGGATCGTGCGGATCGCGCCGGTCGTCTGCCCCTCGTGCCGCCGCAGCACGGCCCGCATGCGCGATACGAGCTCCCGAAAGCGGTACGGCTTGGACACGTAGTCGTCCGCACCGACCTCCAAGCCGACCACCGTGTCGAGCTCGGTCGTCTTCGCGGTCACCATGATTATCGGCACCGTCGATCGAGCCCGGATGGCACGGCAGACGTCTATGCCGGACATCCGCGGGAGCATGACGTCGAGGAGCACGAGATCGGGGCTGTCCTGCTCGAAACGTTCCATCGCTTCGACGCCGTCCCGGGCGATCGAGATCTCGAAGCCCTCGCGTTCCAAGCTCACAACCAGTGCTTCAACGAACGACTCCGAATCCTCCACGATCAGCACTCGGGTGGGCGCCGCTGTGGTGGTGGTCATCGATCAGCTCGTCCTCGGCTTCAGCGGCAGGCGGAAGATGAACGTGGAGCCTTCGCCCTCGCGCGACTCGACCTGCACACTTCCCTGGTGGTTTGCGGCCACATGGCGGACGATAGCGAGGCCGAGCCCGGTTCCGCCCGTCGAGCGCCCGCGGCCGGGGTCCACCCGGTAGAAGCGCTCGAAGATCCGCTCGAGATCCCGTGCCGGGATGCCGAGTCCGGTGTCGGTCACCCGCACGACTGCTGCCTCTCCCTCCCTGGCGCCGGTCATCGTCACCTTGCTGTGCTCGTACGAGAACTTCACGGCGTTCTCGAGGAGGTTGTAGATGGCCGAGGTGAGCTGCCGCCGGTCGCCGATCAGCATGAGCTCGGGTGACGGCTCGTCCACGACGAGCTCGACATCGTTCTGCTCCGCGGCGGACCTGACGCGCTCCACCGCCTCGGCCATCACGAGGTTGAGTGGCACCGGCTCGCGTGGTGGCGAGGACTCGTTCTCGATCCGCGAGAGGTCGATGAGGTCGTCGATGACCCGACTGATCCGGAAGGCCTCATGGTGGATCCGCTGAGCGAGGCGGCGCGCAACCTGCGGCTCGGTCTCCCCGAGGAGTGTCTCGGCGAGGAGTCCGAGCGCTCCCATCGGGGTCTTGAGCTCGTGGGACACGTTGGCGACGAAGTCCCGACGCACCTCCTCCAGCCGGCGGTGCTCGCTGATGTCCTCGATGACCGCGATCGTGCCGAGCGAGCGGGAGCCGTTGTCGATGCTCTCCGTCCGGACGGTAAGAGTGCGCCGCGGTGGGCCGTAGAGCTCGATCGTGCGCTCCTCCGAGCCTCCGAGCGGCGTCGTCTCGAGCAGCTCCTCGACCGCCTGAGCCGCGATGGCGTCTCCGTGGCGCCCGCTCATGAGCGCCGCAGCGCGGTGGTTGGAGAAGACGGTGTCCCCCGACTCGTCGACGATCACGACGGCAAGGTGGAGCGCGTCGAGCGCACGCCGGAGCCGGATCGTCTCGGAGGTCGTCTCGGTCACTGCTTCCGCCGCGGCGTCCGTCGCCCGCTCGAGGTGAGCGAGCGACTCCTCGAGGTTCCGGCTCTCCAGGGGGGTGTCGGACCCGAGGCGAGTGGCGACCACACCGAGGCGCTGCCGGAGTGCGCGGCGCCCACGCCGCGGGCTCAGCCAGGCGACGAGACCGAGGAGTATCACCGCACCGCCACCCGCCAGCACGATGTCGAGCACGGTCACGTGCACGACTGTTCTCACTCCAACAGCCTGTCACGCCGGCGCAACCTTCGTGTACGATCAAGCACTTCTCGGTCGTAGATCGACCCGCCGAACCCGCTCGCCGTTCACCGGCATGCACCCGGAGGTCGATCCAATGACCGGCTCTGCTTCGCTGCTCGCGTCTGCTCCTCACCTCATCGCGGGCATCGTCTCGCTCCATCCGAATGCCGGCAACTTGCCCGGCGGAGCCGAGCTCGAGCGCCTGGCCGGCGGTCTCGGCTTCTGGGCACTCATGGCGTCGCTCGTCGGTCTCGTCCTCGGGGCGGCGGCCTGGGCGCTCGGGAGCCACACCAACAACTACCAGTACTCGTCATCCGGGCGGCGTGCTGTCCTCGTCTCCGCGCTGGCTGCCCTCGTCGTCGGGGCCGCCCCTGAAGTCATCAACTTCCTGTTCGGTGCCGGGAAGGCGATGAGGTGACTGCGGGGACGCCGATGGCGTTCGCCCGTTTCGGCTTGCCCGACTTCGGCATCGGGTCAGGGATCGCGAAGCTGCTCCGTCACGCCGCCCGAAGCATGGTGCAGCTGTGGTTCGACGCTGCGGTGCACTTCGTCGCCCGCATGGACGTGTCGGCGATCGAGGGTGTCTGGCATGCGGTCGACGCCACGACCGAGCCGGTCATGTCCGGTGCCGCCTGGAAGGCCGAGTTCAGGACGATGTCCGTCCTGGCGGCTGCGGTGATGCTGCCATTGCTGTGCGTCGCGGCACTGCAGGCCGTCGCCCGGCAGGATCCCTCCGGCCTCGTGCGCACCGCGTTCATCCGCGTCCCGCTCGCCCTGTTGCTCACAGGCGCTGTAGTCGGGCTCGTATCTCTCGGGATCCAGGTGACCGACGGCGCGTGCGCTGCTCTCATGTCGGGTGCGGCTTCGCAGCTCCACCACTTTTTCGTTGTCCTGAACAGGGACCTGTCCGCTACGAGCCTCCAGATGCTCGCCTTCAACTTCATGGCCCTTGTCGTTGCCGGCCTCTTCGCGTTCGTCGTGTGGCTCGAGCTCGCCATCCGATCTGCTGCCGTCGCCGCCGCGACACTGTTCCTGCCCATCGCGCTCGCGGGCTCAGCACTGCCGTCCACCGCCCATTGGGCGCGTCGGCTCGGCGAGACGCTCGTCGCTCTCGTGCTGTCGAAGCTCGCCATCGTCGCGGTCCTGACACTCGCCGTCGGCACGGTGCTGGACAGCCATGGCGGCTTGTCCGCCCTGGTCGAGGGGATCGCGCTGTTCGCCTTGTCTGCCGCGGCGCCGCTCGCGCTCGCCCGAATGCTGCCCATGATCGAAGCCGGCGCAACTGCCCACCTCGACGGGATGGGTCGCCACATGGTGCATCGCTCCGTCTCGGCCGCAGCAAGCAAGGCGTCCTGGATCACCGGGGCCGGCGGCTCCGCGGCAAGCTCGGTCGGGTCGGTGGCGGCGAGCGGCGGCCTCGGTCCTCGGTCACCGTCGAGCCCGACCCCGATGCCACCACCTTCTCCCGCCGCACCGCCCGGCTCGCGGCTGCCAACGGCGGGCTCTCCGCCAGCGAGTGGTTCCCCACCTCCGACGGGTTCCCCACCTCCGACGGGCTCGCCTCCGTCGGGCAGCTCCCCACCGACTCCGGCGGCACCGGCGGGAGGTGGCCATGCCGGATGACGCGCCCCGTTACCGCCTCGGCCCCCGTTCGACCCGCGGGCTGATCGCCGGATGGCGATCGGGACAGATCGCGTCCGTCGCGGCGGGAGCGGTCGTGGGGCTCGGGCTGCTCCGGTCGATCGGCGGTCTTCTCGGTGCCGCCATGGCGTTCCTGTCGGCGGGGATGGGCATCGCCGTCGCGACCTGGCCGATCGGAGGCCGGCCGGTCGAGTCGTGGGCGCCTGTCGTGGTGCGCTACGCCAGGGCGTCCATGGCCGAGGGAGGGGGCTTGCCGTGGCTCGCCGGGCGATCAGGCTCGGTTGCCCGCGCGAGGCGGTCGCCCCTCCGCTTCCTCGACCTTCGCACCCTCGAGCAGGCCGGCGGCTCCATGGCGGTCATCGAGGACAGGGAGCTGTCGACGTGGTCTGCGGTCGTTCCGGTCAGCGGCGAGGGCTTCGCACTGCTCGACGACGAGCAACAGGCCGAGGCGATCGCAGCGTGGTCGTCGGTCCTCGCGGCGGTGGCCGCCGATTCCGGGTCACTTCGGAGGCTGCAATGGATCGCCCGCACCCGCCCATGTCTGCCGCCGAACAGCGCTCCGGCTCCCGCGGAGTACGACCGGGTCGTCGTCGATCTCCGCCAGGCGATGTGGTTGCGCGAGGCGTACGTCGTAGTCACCACCGACTCGCCCCGCGCAGGCTTTCCCTTGCGACACTCCCGGAGACGTGGAGAACTGGCTGCCGAGTCCGTTGCCATCGAGCGGATCGCGGCGCTCGTCTCGTCTCTTTGCGACCGGCTCGCCGGCATCGGGCTCGGTGTTGCGGCACCTCTCGACGCCGCCGGCCTTGCTCGGATGATCCGCGCCTCGTACGAGCTCGATCCTGCTGGGTCGGCCGGCGCCGGTTGGCCGTGGCCGGTGGGCACAGAGGCGAGCTGGTCGGCGTTCCGGACGGAGGCGAGCTGGCACGCGACGTATTGGGTGTCGGAGTGGCCCCGCGGTGATGTCGGTCCGGCGGTGCTCCTGCCGCTGCTCATCGGTGGCCTCCAGCGAAGGACGGTTGCCGTCGTCATGGCGCCCCTCCCAGCTCTCAGCGCCGTCAAGCGTGCGGAGCGGGAACGCACTGCGGGGGCGGCTGATGCGGAGCTGCGGAGCCGCCATGGTTTCTCCTTGACGGCCCGGGCCCGAGTCGAACAGGACCTCCGACTGCAGCGAGAGGCCGAGCTTGCGAGTGGGCACGGCGCCTACCTCTTCTCCGGCTATGTGAGCGTGGCGGCCGCGGACGAGGCCGACCTCGAGACGGCGTGCCACGACCTCGAGCAGGCGGCCGCGCAGGCACAGCTGGAGGTCCGCCGCTTGTTCGGCTCGCAGGAGGAGGCGTGGTGCTGCACGCTGCCCAGCGGGCGGGGATGCGGATGACGCGGCTACGAACGCGATCGGGCGGTTTGCGGCTACCGGCACACGAAGCGACGACAGCACAGATCGGGGTGGCGTATCCCTTCGCAGCGACGGCTCCTCTCCCGGTTGCCCGCGTGCTGGTGGGACGAGACCTGGCAGGTGGGCGCTTCTGCCACGACCCTTTCGATCTCTATGCGTCCGGGATGCTCACGAACCCGAACATCACGATCCTCGGCCAGATCGGTCGCGGCAAGAGCGCGCTCGTGAAGTCCTACCTCTACCGCCAGCACCTGTTCGGTCGCCGGGTAGCCGTGCTCGACCCGAAGGGCGAGTACCGGCCGCTCGCCGCTGCGCTCGGGACGGAGCCGATCCGCTTGTCGCCCCGTGGCGGTACGCGCATCAACCCGCTCGCTCCAGCGAGCGAGGCGAGCATGAGTGGGGAGAAGGCCGCGCCGGACGAGGTGCGTCGCCAGCGGCTCGCGCTCCTGGCGACACTTGCCGAGGCGACCATGCACCGGAGACTGCTCCCGACGGAGCGGCTTGCCCTCGAGGTGGCCCTCGTCGTACGCGAGGGCGAGACCGGGCTCGGGATCGCCGACGTCGTCGAGGAGATGTTGCGACCCGGGGCTGAGGCTGCCCGCCTTGCCGGGAGCACGGTCGGCACACTGACGGAAGACGGACGGTTCGTCGGGCTGGAGCTCCGCCGCCTCGTGCTTGGCGACCTGGCGGGGATGTTCGACGGTCGTGACACGCCCGGCTCGGCCGCCGGGCAGGAGGCACTCGTCGTGGACCTCTCCGACGTCTACCACGCGGAGGCCCTGCCGGCGCTGATGGTCTGTGCTGCGGCCTGGCTCCAGTCCATGACTGCCCATGCGTCGGCTCGGACGCTCTTCGTGGTCGACGAGGCGTGGGCGGTGCTGTCCGACCTGGCGGTCGCGCGCTACCTCAGGTCGTCGTGGAAGCTCGCTCGTGCCCGGGGACTCGCGAACGTGGCCGTCTGCCATCGGGCATCGGACCTCGCCAACGTCGGCAACGAAGGGAGTGAGGCCGCCCGCCTGGCCGAGGGTCTGATGGCGGACTCGGAGACGGTGATCTGTTACGCGCAGCCTGCTTCGGAGCTGGTGAACTTGGCGGTTCTGCTCGGTTGCTCGCAATCTGAGATCGATTACCTCCCATCGCTTCGCAGGGGCGTCGCGCTGTGGCGGGTGGGCGGCCGGCGCTATCTGGTGGAACATCTGCTGAGCCGTGAGGAGCTGGCATTCGTGGACACCGACGATCGGATGAGGACGGCCGGTGCAGCAGCTCCTGGTCAGCTCCGGTGACGCGCGGTGCCATTGCCGGCGGATGGGAGCCCGCCCGCTCCAGTCGTCGCAGCCGTCCCAGCCGCGGGCGCCTCCGCCGCCCCCCCGGTCGCCCTGGCCCTCCGGGATGGGCCGGTGACCTCGCCATCGCAGCGGCAGTCGTCGTCATGCTCGCCTGGGCAGCCGCCCGACACGCCGAGTCATGGGTGACTGACCTCGCCCATGGCCACGCTGCGTGGGTGCTGTTCATGGTCGTGACAGGGGTCGCTCTCCTCCTCTCGGCTGTCGCGCTCCTGACTCGTCGGCTCGTCGGTCGCTGGCCGTCACTCGCTCTCCGACTCCATCGGAGCCGTGAGGGTGCCGGTGCCGGTGTGGCACCCGCGGCAGGCGGGGGCTCCGGTCGCAGTCGCGGTCGCAGTCCTGGTGGGCGTGGGGGCGCTCGTGCCGGCGCTGGTGCGGGTGCGGCCTCGTCCGGCTGGGCGACAAGGCGCGACCTGGCTCCTCTGCTCGTCCGCGAAGCGACGGGAGACCGCGTGGTGCTCGGGCTCACCGGGCGCCGTGTCGTGGCAGCCGAGCGGCTGCAGTCCGTGCTCGTCGTCGGGCCGAGCCAGTCCGGCAAGACCACTGGACTTGCCATCCCGGCGCTGGCGGATTGGCAGGGGCCGGTGCTCGCCACCAGCGTCAAGACGGATCTCGTCCGAGAGACGATGGCCGCACGGTCGGCGAGAGGTGAGGTGGCCGTGTTCGACCCGACCTCGGTCTCCGGCCTGGAGACCCGGAGCTGGTCGCCGCTTTCGGAAGCGATGACGTGGGCAGGTGCGCGCAGAGCTGCGGACAGCCTGTGCTCGGTCGGTCGCAAGGCCAGCGGGATCGAGGACGCAAGCTACTGGCATGCCGCGGCCGAGCGGCTGCTTGCGCCGCTGTTGCGGGCGGCCGCGGTCGTGAACGGCTCGATGGCGGACGTCGTCCGGTGGCTCGACGAGGAGGCGGTGAACGAGCCCATCCTCGCCTTGGAGCTGGCCGAAGAGCGTGACGCAGCGAGGGTGGCGAAGTCGTGCGCCTCGATGGAGGAGCGCCAGCGCTCATCGGTGTACTCGACGGCTCAGACGATCCTGGCCGCTTACGGCGACCCCGACGTCGTGGCCTCAGAGCGTCGAGGCTCGCCCATCTCGCCGGGCTGGCTACTCGGCGGAGGCGAGCGTCCCCGCACGCTCTACTGCTGCGCGCCAGCCCGGGACCAGGCCCGGCTGAGCCCCGTCTTCGTCGCTCTGATACGGCAGGTGGTCGACACAGCCTTCGACACTGCGGCGCGTGACGGGCGTCCGCTCGATCCACCTCTTCTGCTCGTGCTCGACGAGGCGGCCAACATCGCGCCGATTGGCGACATGGACCAGATCCTCGCCACGGCGGCCGGTCACGGCGTCTCCCTCGTGACGGTCTGGCAGGACCTCGCGCAGATCGAGGCGCGTTACGGGGAGCGCTGGGCGACGATCGTCAACAACCACCGTGCGAAGGCGATCTGTCCGGGCGTGGCTGACCCGCGGACGCTCGAGCTGCTCAGCTCGCTCATAGGCGACATCGAAGTCGCGCAACGCTCGACGAGCCGCGCAGGAGACGGATCATGGAGCGAGAGCGAGAGTGCCTGGCGAGTGCCGATCGCCCCGGCTGGCTGGATCCGACGGATGCCGCCGCGGCATGTGCTCGTCGTCTACGGCGGGATGCCGCCGGCGTTGGTGCGGATGCGAGGCCCGGCCGCGGTCGCTCAGACGGGAGCTCCTGGCGCGGTCAAGGGCCAGCCGACCTCTCGTTCAGCCACGAGGGCCAGGTCGAGCAGCAGTGGCTCGCGGTGGTGAGCCGCCAGAACCTGCACACCGACGGGCAGGCCGTCGAGCGAGCAGAGGGGGAGGCTCATCGCAGGGCTGCCGTTGAGGTTCGACGGCGCCGTCAGCGCGGCGTTGTTCATCACCGCCCGGGCGAAGCCGATCTCGTTGATGAGGTCTCGTCCCGGGAGCGTCGATGGCGGTGGCCCTTCCGCGGCAAAGGCGACGTCAGGGTTCGACGCCGCCACGACGAAGTCGGCCGCCTCGAACAGGTCAGCCATGGCCTCGTTCAGGTTGCGCCTGTACGTCTCGACGCGCGCCGCCTCCTCGAGCGAGTAGGTCTGCCGGTACAGCTCGAGGCCCAGGCGCATCTCCATGCTGAGCTGCTCGATGCACTCGGGGTACTTCCCGCCGAGGTCGGCGAGGAAGGCGACCTGCCCGGCCATCGCCCATTCTCCGCGAAGCGCCGGCAGATGTGACTCGACCGCGACGATCCGGAGCCCGGCATGCCGGGCGAGCTCGGCAGCTGCCGCTGTCACGAGCTCGGCCACCTCGGGCCGCACCTGTGCAGTGCCGAGATCGGGAAGGATGGCCACCCGAAGTCCTGCGAGGTCGTTGGTGCCGAGGCCCTGCTCCCATCCCGCGACCCGCGGCAAGCTGAGCGGGTCGCGCGGGTCGAACCCGTTGCAGGCGTCGAAGTAGCGGGCAGTGTCGCGCACCGAGCGGGAGAGGCAGCCGATCACCGACGTCAGCGGCTCGACCCCGACTCGCGGCCCCTTCGGTACGCGGCCGTACGTCGCCTTCAGGCCGAACAGCCCGGAGAAGCCCGCAGGTATCCGTATCGACCCTCCTCCATCGCTCCCGGTCGCGATCGGGAGCAACCCGCCGGCCACGGCCGCCGCCGTTCCGCCGGAGGACCCGCCGGGCGTGCGCTCGGTGTTCCACGGGTTGCGCGTGGTGCCGTGGAGCGCGGTGGACGTGCAGTTGATGCCGCCGAACTCACTTGCTGTCGTCTGGGCGACCAGCACTGCGCCGGTGGCCCTCAGCCGCTCGACGGAGGTGGCGTCGTGCTCGGAGACACGATCGGCGAAGACGAGCGAGGCCTCCGTGTACGGCCAGCCGGCGACGGGCTCGAGCTCCTTCACGCCAAAGGGCACCCCGCCGAAGGGCAGCTCCACGTCGGCGTCAGCCGCGGCAGCGCGTGCGCGTTCCTCGTCCACGAACGAGAAGGCGTTGAGCGACGAACGCTCCATCGCTTGGAGGCAAGTGTCGAGTGCCTCCGACGGCGAGATCGTCTTCGCCCGGAACTCCTCGACCAGCCCGCACGCGTCGCCGAGCCACGGTTCGACAGCCATCAGCACTTCCCCTTCATTCGTGGTCCTTCATCCCCTCGTGTTGCAACCGGACGGACCGTAGTCGCCGAGCACCCGCCCTGGCAGGTCCGTTCGCCGCCCCGTTAGGGCCGCAAACCGCAGAGGAGCAGCTGGGCAGCCCGGTCGCCGTACTCGAGGTCGAGTGGCTCGTCGCTGAACATGAGTCGATGGAGGATCGCTGCCGAACCGAGCTCGAGCACCGTGTCGACGTCAGCGTCGTCCCGGATCTCCCGTCGGGCGATGGCCCGCTCGAGGATCACCCGAAGCTGCTCCTGGCGCCGCCGGATCAGCTCGTCGTAGACGACGTGGCGGAGCTGCGGGTCGGGCGCGGCGTCGGCGAGGAGGCGGACGAGTGCTCGCCCGAGCGGCGACTTCAGGGCTTCGATGAAGGATTCGAGGAGCAGGTGGATGTCGGTGTCGAGTCCACCGGTATCCGGTGGGCCGAGCTCGTCGTCGCTCAGGTCCCGGACGGCGTCGAGGACGAGGGGCAGCTTCGACGGCCAGCGCCGGTAGATCGTGGCCTTGCCGACGCGCGCCCGTTGAGCGATCTCGTCCATGGTGAGGCGGGAATACCCACGCTCACCGAGGAGCTGAAGCGTGGTGTCGAGGATGGCGAGCTCGGTCGGGAGCAGCGCTGCGGCTCCGTTGCCTGCCTTCAACCCCCCGGCCCCCTGTCCCGGTGGACCGCCGGCTCCTCGTCGAGCCGCCGAGCCCGTCCGCTCCGGACAGTCTGCCTCAGGAGATGGCGTCGCGCCTCATGCGGGCGGGCATCCGGCGGGTGATGTTCACCGCGTGGTCTCCCAACCGCTCGTAGAAACGGCCGACCAATGCCAACTCGATCGCCACCGGCACGGGGACGCAGCCGCTTGCGACCTCGGCGATCAACTGCACGTGGAGGTCGTCGATCTCGTCGTCGAGCCGGTCGATCCGCTCGTTCTGCTCCTGACCGCCGGCGCGATCCGCGTACGCATCTGCCGCCATGGTCCACATCTGGCTCGCCACCTCGCCCATCCGTTCGAGGAGACCTCGGACGCGCGCCGGCAGCTCGGCCGGGAGGCTGCGAGCCGCGCGTTGCGCGACATGCTCGGCGAGGTCGCCGCTTCGCTCCAGCTCCGACAGCATCGACAGGAGGGCGAGGAGCCATTGCTTGCGGTTCTTCGGGAGTCCGCCTTCCATGAGGAGACCGTGTACCTGCGCTTCGAGGTCACGGTAGAGGGCGTCGAGCGCGGCGTCTTTTGCCACGAGCTCCCGGGCGGCCTCGCGATCACCGGTGAGAAGGGCATGCGTCGATCCGGCCACCGCTTCCTCCACGAGGGCGAACAGTTGGATCACCTGGCGGTCGATGCCGCGCACCTCCTCGATGGAGGCGTCGGTCTGCTCCCCGGTCTGCACCTCGGCCGAACCAGACGAGAACAGGCGTCTCACCACACGCTCACCACATGCCTACGGTACCGCTGCCTCTCCCAAAGCCGGCGGTAGCGTCGACGCCCGTGGCAGAACGGCATCCCACTTCGTCGATCGACCGCGTCCCGGAGCCGGACGAGAAGCGCGTCCTCGCTCTAGGCCTTCAGCTCGCCAACCTCGGCTCGGGTGTCAAGGCGCGGGCTTACGAGATGACCCGGGCGACCGAGATCCTGATGGCGTGGGCGATGCGCAAGCCCGCCTTCCAGGCGCAGCTGTTCCGGCTGGTCGACGTGTTCCCGGCGATGAGCGACCCTGCCGACACCGGCCGGCACCTCGAGGAGTACTTCGAGCGTGGCATCGCGCCGCTGCCGGTGGCCGCGGGTGCACGGCTCGCCAACCACCTGCCGCTCGGAAAGGCGATGGCATCCCGGCTCACCCGCCGGGAGGTCCGGCGGATGGCGCAGCAGTTCATCGTGGGTTCGGACGCGGCCGAGGTGGCGGCCGAGCTGCGGAAGCTGTGGATCGCCGGCACGGCCGCCACGATCGACTTGCTCGGCGAGCACACGTACTCCCATCGCGAGGCGGACGCGTACGCGGCGAGGCTGCTCGACCTCGTGTCGTCGCTCCTTGCCGAGTCCCCGGGTTGGCCCGGGCGATCGGTCCTCGAAGCGGACGACCTCGGGCCGTTGCCGCGCGTCGCGGTCTCGATCAAGCCGAGCGCCCTTGCTCCGGACTTCCACCCGCTCACGGCGGATGCCGGGATCGCGAGCGCCCGCCGGAGGCTCCTTCCGATCCTCGAGCTCGCGGCCGAGCGTGGCGCGCAGGTCTGGTTCGACATGGAGCGCTACGAGGCGAAGTCGCTCACCATCCGGCTGTTCAAGGAATTGCTGGCCGAGCCATCGCTTCTCAACCTGCACGCCGGGATCGTCGTCCAGGCGTACCTGCGGGACGCGGCCGACGACTTGTCCGAGCTCGCCATGTGGTCGAGGGAGCGCAAGGGTCTCCCCATTTCAGTCCGCCTCGTGAAAGGGGCGTACTGGGACACCGAGACCATCGTCGCCGACGCCGCCGGCTGGCCGGCGCCGGTGTTCGAGCACAAGGGCGAGACAGACCTCAACTACGAGCTGTGCACCCGCATCCTGCACGCACACCACGGCTACGTGCGCGCCGCATTCGGGTCGCACAACCTCCGCTCCCTCGCGTATGCCATGGCGACCGCAGAGGCGGCCGGCGTCCCGGAGGAAGGCTACGAGCTCCAGCTCCTCTACGGGATGGCCGAGCCCGTCCACGAGGCGGTACGACGGCTCGGCAGGCGGCTGCGGGTGTACGCCCCGATGGGCGAGCTCGTCCCGGGGATGGCGTACCTTGTGCGGCGGCTGCTCGAGAACACGTCGCAGAACAGCTTCGTCCGGCATCGTTTCGCCGAGGGAAAGGACCTCGAAGAGCTGCTCGCCCGGCCGGTCCTGGCGGAAAAGGCACCGTCGTCGCTGCGGTCGCTGCTCCCGAGGTCCAAGCCCGGCAAGGTCACGATGCCCGATGTCCCGGCGATGCAGGCGCACCCGGAGATCGCCGTGCGGCCCGCCACGGATGCGTCCAGCCCGTCGCCGTACCAGCCCGAGCCGCTGGCCGAGTGGTTCGTGCCGGAGGTGCGCTCCTCGATGGCCCAGGCGATCGAGACCTTCGGACGCGCTCTCGACCTGTACGTGCCGGCTCGCATCGCTGGCAAGGAGATCCAGACGGACCGGAGGATCTTCTCCGTCGACCCGGCTGATCCGGCGGTGACCGTCGCGACGTCTGCATGTTGCGGCCGTCGCGAGATCGAGGCGGCCGTGGCTTCGGCCGAGGGGGCCTACTACGAGTGGTCCCGCCGGCCGGCGACCGAGCGTGCCGCGATCATGTTCAAAGCGGCGCAGTGGTTGCGGGAACGACGGTTCGACGTGGCCGCGCTGCAGGTGTTCGAGGCGGGCAAGGGCTGGTCGGAGGCCGACGGCGACGTCTGCGAAGCGATCGACTACCTCGAGTACTACGGCCGGATCGCAATCGACATGGAGAGGGGCGGCCGGGTGCAGTCGCCGCCCGGTGAGTCGAACCGCCTGACATACCGCGGCCGTGGCGTGGCCGCCGTGATCTCGCCGTGGAACTTCCCGCTCGCCATCCCGACGGGCATGACGGCCGGCGCGCTCGTCACCGGCAACACCGTCGTGCTGAAGCCGGCGGAGCAGACGCCCGCTACGGCGCAGATGCTCGTGCGCGCTCTCCACGAAGCCGGGCTGCCAGACGGTGTCCTCAACTTCGTGCCGGCGATCGGGGAGGAGGTCGGCGACGCGCTCGTGACCCATCCGTCGGTCTGTCTCGTCGCCTTCACCGGCTCGAAGGCCGTCGGGCTGCATTTGAACAAGATCGGCGCCCGCGTGGTTCCCGGCCAGCGCGAGGTCCGCCGGGTGTTCGCCGAGATGGGCGGGAAGAACGCCCTCGTCGTCGACTCGGACGCCGACCTCGACGTGGCCGTCCCCGCCGCTATCCAGTCGTCGTTCGGCTTCGCCGGCCAACGGTGTTCGGCCGCGTCGCGGGTGATCGTGGTCGACGAGGTGCACGACGCGTTCGTCGAACGTTTCGTAGAGGCGGCCCGGGCGCTCACGATCGGCCCGACGCGGGAGATGGGAACGGAGATGGGTCCTGTCATCGACGAGGACGCTTTGAAGCGGATCCGCACCTGGCAGGAGCGTGCTCCTCACTTCGGCCAGGTCCTCCTGCTCCGGGAGGACCTTCCGGACCGCGGCTACTTCGTCGGGCCGACCATCGTCGACGGTGTCGACCCGTCGTCCGAGCTGGCGCAGACGGAGATCTTCGGCCCGGTCGTCGCCGTCATGTCGGCCCCCTCCTTCGAGGCGGCGATCACGATGGCCAACTCGGTCGAGTACGCCCTCACGGCCGGGGTGATCTCACGATCCCCGGGCAACATCCGCTTGGCAGCAGAGGAGCTTCGCGCCGGCAACATCTACATCAACCGCACGATCACGGGCGCCGTCGTCGGACGCCAGCCGTTCGGCGGCTACGGGATGTCCGGGTTCGGGCAGAAGGCCGGCGGCCCGGATTACCTGTTCCAGTTCGTCGAGCCGCGGGTGGTGAGCGAGAACATGATGCGGCAGGGTTTTGCGCCGGGAGCGGAGCAGGGGGCCTGAGCCGGCTGCCTCAGAACTTCGCGAGCTCTCGCGCCGCCTGCTCGATGTCGTCCACCTGGGGGAGGATCGCCGACTCGAGCGTGGGCTCGTAGGCCACGAACGTGTCGGTGGCGGCGACCCGCCGCACAGGCGCGTCGAGGTGCTCGAAACACTCATCGGCCGCGAACGCCGCTATCTCCCCGCCGAAACCGGCCGTCATCACGTCCTCGTGGACGACGAGGAGTCTCGACGTCTTCGCGACCGTCGCCGCGACAGCTTCCCGGTCCCAGGGCACGATGGTGCGGAGGTCGATGACCTCCGTCTCGATGCCGTCTTCGGCGAGCCGTGCGGCGGCGTCGAGGGACTTCTGGACCGTCGCACCCCATGCCACGATCGAGAGGTCCCTGCCTTCGCGCCGTGTCGCCGCCTTGCCGAGCGGCAACACGTAGTCCGAGGGCGGGAACGGGTCCATGGCGTACTTCTGGCGGAACAGGTGCTTGTGCTCGAGGAAGAGCACGGGGTCCTGGCACCTGAAGGCTGCCCGGAGCAGCCCGGCCGCGTCGGCGGCCCGGGACGGGAAGATGATGATCAGGCCCGGGATGTGAGCGAAGATGGACTCGCCGCACTGAGAGTGCCAGAGCGAGCCGCCTCGGACGTAGCCGCCGATGGCGACACGGATCACCAACGGCACGCAGAAACGCCCCTCCGACCGCCACCGCGCCGTCGCCGCCTCGGCGCGGATCTGATGCATGGCCGGCCAGATGTAGTCGAAGAATTGGATCTCGGCGCAGGGCCGGAGACCGCGGAGGGCCTGACCGATGCCGCGACCGATGATATTCGCCTCCGCGAGGGGAGTGTTGTAGCAGCGCGCGACCCCGAAGGTCTTCTGCAGGCCGTGGGTCGTCCCGAAGACGCCGCCCTTGCCCTCGACTTTGTCGACGACCTCCTCGGGCGCGTCGGCGACGTCCTCGCCGAAGACCCGGATCCGCTCGTCCGCCGCCATGAGCTCGTACAAGGTGAGCCGGATGGCGTCTGCGATGCCGACCGCCTCGCCCTTGGCGACGGCGTCGACCCTCGGGTCGGCCTCGTGCGGGGCACCGGTCGCGGTGCCCGGGTGGCCTGGGTCGTCGATGACCGGCACCGCGAGGACGTGGTCGGTCACCTTCGACGGGTCCGGCCGGGCGGCGGCGAGCGCTTCGCGGGCCATCTCGGCGACGAGCTGGCGTGCATCGTCACGGATCTGCTGCGCCTCCTCTGAGGTCAGCACACCGCCGCGCACAAGCTGGTGCTCGAGCCGGAGGATCGGATCGTGGCCGGCCTCTTCCTGGAGCTCTTCCCGGGACCGGTACTTCGCCTGGGTGTCCTGGGAGGAGTGGGAGTAGGGGCGGGTGACGGTGGCATGGATTAGGCCCGGACCCTCCCCGGCGCGGACGCGGGCGATCGCCTGCGCTCCCTTCTGGCGAGCGGTGAAGTAGTCGCAGCCGTCGAACTTCGTGATGGCGAGGCCCCGGAAGCCCCGGACGAGCTCGGAGATCGGTGCCGGCGCCTGGTCGGACGCTCGGACAGAGATGGCGTACCCGTTGTCGGCGACGAGGAACAGCACCGGGAGGTGCAGCCTGCAGGCGGTGTTGAGGCTCTCCCAGAACTCGCCCTCGGAGGTCGCGCCCTCGCCGAGGGAGACGTAGGTGACCTCGTCTCCGAACGCAGTGCAGCCGGCCAGGCTCTGGCGGGGCGCGATGTAACGGGCCGCCTCGGCGCACCCGACGGCGGGAAGGCACTGACTGCCTGTCGGGCTCGTCTGGGAGACGATGTTCAGCTTGGCGTTCCCCCAGTGCGACGGCATCTGCCGGCCCCCCGAGTTCGGGTCCTCGGCCGAGCCGACCGCCTGCAGCAGGATCTCCTTCGGGGTCACCCCCAACCCGAGGCAGAGAGCCTGATCCCGGTAGTAGGGGAAGAACCAGTCGTATCCCGGCCGGAGGGAGCGGGCGAGTGCCAGGAGGAGAATCTCGTGACCCGCGCCGGAGATCTGGAAGAAGACCCTCGACTGCTTCTGGAGGGTGATCTCGCGATCGTCGATGGACCGTGAGATGCAGGCGAGGCGGAAGTCCTCGATCAACTCCTCGCGACTGATGCCGCGGTACTGGCCAGGATCGTCCTTGCCCTGCACGGTCGACTTGCCGTTGGCGGTTGCATGCCTGCTCGCGACTGACCCGTCCTCACTGCCTCTCGTCGTGGTCAGCGATGGGTCTACGTCCACCTCGGCATCGGCCTCGGTGCCCGAGACACGCCGTCCGCCTCTCGACAGTCTGGCCATCACGACTCCTTTTGCGGGCACCACGCCGGGCCCGATCGTGTTGCGGGCGCAGGCTCGCCCCGTCGACGCCCTCACCTTAGAGGGCGTGGACATCCGTGAATCGCAACCCCGGCCTCTCAGATACCCGCCTCTGCCCCGCTGAGAACGGTCCTGAGCTCGCTGAGCACGGCCTCCGGGCAGGAGTCGATCTGTCCAGCGGAGAAGCGCAGCGTCCGCCAACCCGCCTTGGCCGCCCGCACGTCGCGCGCACGGTCTCGCCGCTGAGCTCGCATGCCGGAGTGCCAACGCCGGCCGTCGACCTCGACGATGAGCCACGCCGCCGGCCAGGCGAAGTCGGCGCGCCCGATCAGTCCGCCCTGGGGTCCCCGTATCTCGAGTTGAGGCACCGGGTGCGGTATCTCGTGGGCAGCGATCAGGCGGCGGAACTGGCGCTCAGCCCAGCTCTCCGTCTTGCCGACCTCGAGGACTGTGGCCCGCTCGAGCGCTTCCCTCAGCGCTGGTGCCCCCCGTACCTTCCGGTGCCGCGGGTCGCGGAGGAACTGTTCGATCGCATCGGCTCGGACCCGCCTCAGCGCGAGCAGCTCGCCGAGCACCTCGTCGAGTTCGTCGGCTCGCTCCACTGCAGCGAGGTCGAGGAGCGTCCTCGCCGGCATCGTCGCTGGAATCGGACCGACTCGGCAGCGCTCCCGTGCCGGCAGGAACCGTGTGAGGTGCACGACGACGCGGCTGCCCAGCAGCTGGAACGGTCGGACGCAGTCCGAGCGTGCGACCAGGAGGTCGATCGGGGCTGGCGGTGCGCCTTCGATGAAGAGGGCGCTGGCCGTCCGATGAGATGCCACCGAGCCCTTCACTGACAGGGTGGCTGCCATCACGGTCCCCTGCCAGTCCAGCCTGGACGCTGCGTGCGCGTACACGCCGTACCCGATGCGCCGGATGTAGCCGTGCCGGAGCAGCTGCTCGAGCCGTGTGCGCGTGACGCCGAGGGCTTCTGCCTGGTGGCGGGTCGCGACCCCGAGGTGCGATCCCATCAGGTGGAACAATCTCCGCTCCGCGCCACGGTCGAGGCTCATGCGGTGGAGTGTCCATGACGGCCTTACCGTTCTGCCTACCGTTCCGTTCCCGCGGACCTACCGCCTGCACCGACGTCGGAGCGTGGTTGGTCAGCATCCGTGCCGGTCCGTTCTCCTTCCTTTTTGGGTGGCGATTGGGTGGCGATTTCGGGTGGCGATCCCGTCTGTCACGAAACTTGGCAGGGCATGCCTGCAAGTTCCGTGACAGGTCCCGATTGGTGCGAAAAGCGGCGGCGCAACGGACTGGGCTGTGGCGGCCCTGGTGTCTGCGGAGAGGCCATGACGGGGCCATTGCTCCTGGATGACACAAGTTCCTAGACTGATGCGTCAGTCAACAAGGATCCGTTAGCCGAGACGGGCGCGTGCCCGCACGAACCACGAAGACCGCACGACCCACCCCAACGAGCCACAGACTGGACGGACCGCGATGCAGACGAGACTGACGGAGATGCTCGGCATCGAGCATCCGGTGATGCTGGCCGGGATGGGTGGCGTGTCGTACGCGCCACTCGTGGCGGCCGTGTCGGAGGCGGGCGGCTTCGGCTGCCTCGGCGCGTCGACGATGACGCCGCAACAGATGGTGGAGGAGATCCGCGAGGTCCGACGCAGGACTGACAAGCCCTTCGGTGTGGACTTGCTGACGGCCATGCCGGGCGACCTGGAGGGCCAGGTGCATCAGCTCATCGAAGAGGGCGCGTCCGTCTTCGTCGCCGGCCTCGGGGTCCCCTCGCAGGTGGTCGAGCTCTGCCATGACGCCGACGTGCTCGTGATCAACATGTGCGGGAAGGTGGAGCACGCACGCCGCGCCGTCGCCGCCGGGTGCGACCTCGTGGTGGCACAGGGCACCGAAGCAGGCGGCCACACCGGCACCGTCGCCACGATGCCGCTCGTCCCCCAGATCGTGGATGCCGTCGGGGATCGGGTTCCGGTCGTCGCGGCGGGCGGGATCTTCGACGGCCGTGGGCTCGCCGCGGCACTTGCTCTCGGGGCGGTCGGCGTCTGGGTCGGCACCCGCTTCATCGCCACTCCCGAAGCGAGGGCGGTCCCGGGTTACAAGGACCGGCTGATCGCCTCGAGGGAGGACGGCACGGTCGTGAGCAGGGCCTACTCCGGCAAGACGATGCGGGTGCTCCGCAACAGCTACACGGACTACTTCGAGCAGAACGCGAGCGAACTGCAACCCTTCCCCGCCCAGCTCGGCCGCTCCATGGGCGACAACGCCTTCCACCTCGGCGGGGGCCCGGAGACCGAGGGTGTCGAGCTCGACAAAGAGGGCCTTCCTGCAGGGCAGGGGACCGGAGCGATCGACGCCCTGATCCCGGCGGCAGAGCTGGTGCACAAGTTCGTGGCAGAAGCCGAAGAGGCGATATCCCGCATGGCCGAGGCCGCGAGCGGACAGTCCGCGCCGGTGAGTCATTGATGCGCTGGCGGGTCGAGGACACCCCCGAGCGCGCGGCCTTCCGCGGCGAGTTCAAGGCGTGGCTGGAGAGCGTCCTCCCCCCTGGCTGGGTCGAAGCGCTCGATGCCGAGGACGACGAGGCGTTCGCGGCTGCTCGCGACGGGTTCAACCCTTTCGCCTGGACCGGCGTCATCGGACGGACCGCCTATGCCGCCCCCCTCTGGCCGAAGGAGTACGGCGGGCTCTCCGGTGAGCCGTGGATGCAACAGATCGTCCGGGAGGAGCTCAGCGATCACCGCCTTCCGGTCTTCGGCATCAACCTTCTCGGTGTCGGCCTCGCCGGCCCGACGATCATCGCCCACGGCTCGGCGCAGCAGAAGAGCCGCTACCTGCCGAAGATCCTCTCGGGTGAGGAGATCTGGTGCCAGCTCTTCTCCGAGCCCGGCTCCGGCTCGGATCTGGCCTCGCTCGCGACCCGGGCGGTGCGCGACGGCGACGAGTGGATCGTGAACGGCGAGAAGGTGTGGACGAGCATCGCCCAGTTCTCGACGTTCGGGATGCTCCTCGCGAGGACGGACCCCGACGTTTCGAAGCACGACGGGCTCTCCTATTTCATCGTCGACATGCACTCACCCGGCATCGAGATCCGGCCGCTCCGCCAGATCACGGGGTCGGCCGACTTCAGCGAGGTCTTCTTCACCGAGTTGAGGGTGCCGGACGCCAACCGAATCGGTGAGGCCGGGGAGGGCTGGCGCTATGCGCGGACGACTCTGATGAACGAGCGAGTGGCGTTGTCCGGCCTCTCGATCGACGCCGTCTCGCTCACCGGCGGCGTGCGCCGTGATGCGTGGGAAGCAGCGCTCGAGCAGGTACCGGACAGGCGCGACCCACTCGTCCGCCAGGACCTCGCACTCATCTACTCCCGGCAGGAGGCGAAGGAGATCACGGCCTTCCGGGCGAGCGCCGCACGTCTCGCCGGCCAGGTCCCCGGTGCGGAAGGAGGCATCTCCAAGGTCTTCAACGCCGAGCTGAACCAGTACCGCTCGAACGCCTTGCTCGACGCCGGCGGGCTCGCATCGATCGCGTGGCCGATCGAGAGCGTTGCCGTCGCCGCCGGCGCAGCCGCGGCCCAGGGCCGCGCCCAGTCATTCCTCCGGGCGCGGGCGAACACCATCGAGGGAGGCACGTCCGAGGTGCTCCGCAACCAGATAGCGGAGCGAGTCCTCGGCCTTCCGCGTGACCCGGACGTCGACCGCGACGTCCCCTGGTCTCACTCCCGCCGGTGACCTCTCCCGCGAGCACCGCCAGCAAGATGGCGAAGATACGCCGCGCCGTGAGCGAGGAGGACAAGGCTTCCCGTCGCCAGGACATCCTTGCCGCCGCCAAGTCCGTCTTCGCCGAGAACGGCTACCACGCCACCACGATCGCCGACATCGCTCGAGCGGCTGGGCTCTCGTACGGCTCGATCTACTGGTACTACGAGTCCAAGGAGGCACTCTTCCTCGAGCTCATGTCCGCGGAGGCGGGTGCTCTCCGTGAGCGCATCGCGGAGGCTGCAGCGAGCGCTGCCACAGGTGCCACGGCAGCGACAACCACGACAGCCGGACAGCCGCCCAGCCCCGGCGCGGAGGCTCCGTTCAGGGCAGCCGTGCGCGCGACCATCGAGTTCTACGACGCCGATCGGGACCTCGTGAAGCTGTTGTTCCGGGATGCGTTCGCACTCGGCGAGAGTTTCGAAGAGCACTTGGCGCGCATCCAGGGCTTGTTCGTCGACGACACCGAGCGCCTCGTCATCGGTCTCCAGCGCCAGGGAGTCATGCAGCCCGGCCCGTCCCGGGTCGTCGCCTTTGCGATCACGTCGCTGATCGGCCAGCTCGCGCACCGCCGCCTCGTCACCGACGACGGCCTCTCCGCCGAGACGCTCTCGGACTTCCTTGTCGACCTGCTGCTCCATGGTCTTCTCGTCCAACCGCGAAGCGCCCCGGCGTGATGCTGTATCCGGATCGGACGCCGGTCGTCCTCGCCACCGGCCAGGCGATCGACCGGGCCGCGGAGCTCACGCCTTTGGAGCTGGCTGAGCGTGCCTGCCGGGCCGCACTCGGCCACGTCCCGAGCACTCCGAGGATCGTCGAGAGGCTCAGCCTGGTGGACGTTCTCGGCCATCGGGCCGGACGAGCCCCGGCCAGCGAGCTAGCGACGATGCTCGGCCTCGAGCCGCGGGTCAGCGAGACGACCGTGATCGGTGGGAACGTGCCGCAGGCCCTCGTGACCCGGGCCGCAGCAGACATCGCAGCCGGGCGGCTGTCGGCGTCGCTGATCGCCGGTGCCGAGGCTGTCCGCGGTACCCGGCTCAAGCCTCAAGGCGAAGTCGCCGAGCGCAGCAGTCGGCGCACGCGCGCCGGCGCGGAGTCCGGGGAGCCTCCCAGTCCCGAGAGGGAGGTGGAGCCCGACCCGGTCGTGGGAACCGAGCGCCGGGATCTGTCCGACGAGGAGCGAGCGGCGGGCCTCGCCGTCCCGATCTTCGTCTACCCGCTCTTCGAAAGCGTGCTCGCCGCTCGTGCCGGGCGGACGGCCGCCGACCAGCGAGCGCACATCGGCACCCTGCTCGCACCGTTCACCGACGTGGCGGCGAGCAATCCCTTTGCCTGGTTCCCGGAACGGCTGACCTCGGACGAGATCAGCAGGCCGGCGCCCGACAACCGCCTCGTGGCCGACCCCTACACGAAACGGATGACGGCTTTCCTCGGCTCAGCTCACGGCTCGGCGCTGCTCGTCACCTCGCTCGAGGTTGCCCGCTCGCTCGCGCCCACCGTGGAGCCCGTCTTCATCTGGGGAGGAGCCGATGCCGAGGAGGTCTGGCATCCGATCTCGCGGCAGGATCTCGGCGCCGCCCCGGCGCTCGGGCGAGCACTGGAGCAACTGCTCGCGGCCACCGGGGTGGACGTCGATGACGTCGATCTGCTCGACCTCTACTCCTGCTTCCCGAGCGCGGTGCAGATCGCAGCTGCCGAGGCCGGAGTCTCGACCAACGACGCGAGGGGGCTCACCGTGACCGGTGGCCTTCCCTACTTCGGAGGCCCTGGCAGCAACTACGTCGGCCATTCCATCGCCACCATGGTCGAGCGACTGCGGGCGAGCGGCGAGGCGGCGCTCGGTCTCTTGAACGGCGTCGGGTGGTACCTCACCAAACATGCCGTCGGTCTCTATGGGAGTGAACCGCCGCCGGGCGGCCTCTCGGTGTGCCAGGCGAGTGCTCCCGACGAGGGGCTGCCCTTGACGAGCGAGGTTGCCGTCGCGACACCCGCGCACGTCGAGGCTGCGACCGCTGTCTACGACCGATCCGGCGAGGCCACCTCGGTACCGCTCATCGCGAGACTCGAGGACGGCACGCGAGTCGCCGCAGTCGCTCGGGCTGACGAGGTCAAGCTGGCGGCGGGTCTGCTGGCGCAAGGCAGGATGGTCGGAAGTGCGGTCGACGTCCTGCCCGGGAGGCCGCCCACCTTCCTCGTCTCGGACGCCGACTGATCACCGAGTGCCGAGACGCCGAAGCCTGGAACATCACGAGACAGAGGAGAGAGCAGCCATGACGGACATGCCCGCCACCACCGAGGATCCTGTCGTCCGGGAGCGGCACGGTCGCACCGAGGTCGTCCGGCTCAATCGGGAACGAGCCCGGAACGCCATCGACGGTTCTACCACGAAGGCGCTCGACGCCGTCTTCGACGAGCTGACGGACGACCCCGAGGTCTGGGCAGTCGTGCTCACGGGGACGGGCGACCGGGCCTTCTGCGCCGGCATGGACCTCAAGGCCTTCGCCTCCGGCCAGGCTGGCGAGATCATGTCGAAGAACGGGTTCGGCGGGATCGCCGCCCGGAAGTTCCCGAAGCCGCTGATAGCCGCCGTGAACGGTGCAGCTCTCGCGGGTGGCTGCGAGCTCGTGCTGAGCTGCGACCTCGTCGTCGCGGCCGAGCACGCCGTGTTCGGGATCCCCGAGGTGAAGCGCGGTCTCGTGGCCGCCGGCGGTGGGCTGATCCGGCTCGAGCGGGTCATACCGCGGAACATCGCCCTCGAGCTGGCGCTCACAGGCGAGTCCATCGATGCCGAGCGGGCACGGCAACTGGGCCTCGTGAACCGGGTCGTGCCGGCCGACCAGGTTCTCACCGAGGCACTGGCGCTCGCCGACAGGATCTGCGAGAACGCACCCCTCGCCGTGCGGACCTCGAAGGAGATCATGCGCCGGGCGCGCGACCTTCCCGAGGCTGAAGCCTGGAAGATGAACAACGAGCTGACGGTGCCCATCTTCACGAGCAAGGATGCCATCGAGGGAGCGGTTGCCTTCGCCGAGCGACGCCAGCCGGTTTGGCAGGGCGCCTGAGCAAACCACGTGAGCAGGGAGGCGCGCTCGTCGGCCCGGATCAAGCTGGACTGGATTAGGGTGGTGAGCGTCCCCAGAAAGGAGGGCGCATGTTCACTGCGGACATCCTCGGTCCGGATCTCATCATCGTGATCGTTGTCGCGGTAATCGTGCTCCTCTTCGGAGGAAGCAAGTTGCCGAAGCTGGCCCGCGGTCTCGGAAGCGCGTCCCACGAGTTCAAGAAGGGACTCGAGGAGGGAAGTGCGGAGGCGAGGGCCTCTGACGCCTCGACGTCCTCCGCCGTCCCGACCATCCCGCCCGCGAACGTCCCGCCCGTCGTGACTCCGGCGCCTGAAGCGGAGCCCGTTCCGAAGGACGCGGGCACCAACTGACGCGGCGCGCCGATGACGCCGGCCAGCCGCGCCGGCGCATGGGCTGGGCTGCTCATACCGTCGTCGATGCCGCGCTCGCGGTCGGCCTCCTGATCGCGGGCATCCACGGCAACGGCGACAACTACCTCGTGCTGGACGCGGCGGGCGGATACCTCGCTCTCATCACACTCTTGACCAACGGGCCGGTCGGGGTCTTCAGGCTGGTCCCGCGGCTGGTCCACCGTGTCGCGGACGGTGCCGTCGCACTCGGGCTGTTCGCCTCGCCGTTCATCGCCTGGAAGTACCACGTCCACATCGACCCCTTTGCCACGGCGATGGCGGAAGCCGTCGGGGTCATCCTGTTGAGAGACGCCGTCGTGAGCGAGCACAGGGTCGTGCCTCGCCTCCGGTCAAAGGTGACCGAGCCGATCGACACCCGCGCGTTCGAGGTCGGTGTTCACGACGCCGCCCGCCGTGCCGGCGCCCTCACCGGCAAGGCCGCGACCAAGGCAGCTTCGGCACGGGGGCGCTGGAGGGCGCCGAAAGCCTGACGCCCCCGGCACGAGCGCCGATAACTACTGTCAGTCAGATGGACGACATCCTCCAGATCGCGGACCGCCTCTGGCGAGGGGAGACCGACATCGCCCGCCAGCACCCGCTGCAGATGGTGGGCGGCATCGCCGAGGTCGGCGACCGCAGCGCATACGTCCCGTCTTTCGCCCGGGTGTGCGCCTTCGACACCGACGACGGCCTCGTCCTCGTCGACACCGGCCACGAGCTCGCCGCCGAGGGCATCCACCGGGAGATCCGGGGCTGGAGGCCGAACCGGCTCGACACGGCCATCTATTCACACGGCCACATCGACCATGTCTTCGGCGTGCACGTGTTCGAAGAGGAGGCAGCCGAGAAGGGGTGGGAGCCGCCGAGGGTGCTCGCACACGAGGCCCTTCCCGCCCGTTTCGACCGGTACAAGCTGACGGCGGGCTACAACGCCTTCATCAACCGCCGCCAGTTCCAGGTGCCCGACCTCGAGTGGCCGACCGAGTACCGCTACCCGGACGAGACCTATCGGGACCGGTTGGCGATCGAGGTGGGGGGTGAGCTCATCGAGCTGCACCACGCCAAGGGAGAGACGGACGACCACACCTGGACCTACCTCCCCTCCCGCAAGATCATCTGCACCGGTGACCTGTTCATCTGGTGCTCGCCGAACGCCGGCAACCCGCAGAAGGTGCAGCGCTACCCGCTCGAGTGGGCCCGTGCGCTCCGGGAGATGCTCGAGCTCGAGGCCGAGCTCCTGCTTCCCGGCCACGGCTTCCCGGTTGTCGGTGCCGACCGGGTGCGCCAGGCGCTCTCGGATACGGCGGAGTACCTCGAGACGCTCGTCTCCCAGGCTCTCGAGATGATGAACGCCGGCGCCCGCCTCGATGATCTGATCCACGGCGTGGCACCGCCCGCCCACCTCGCCGGCCGGCCGTACCTCCAGCCGATATACGACGAGCCGGAGTTCATCGTCCGGAACGTCTGGCGCCAGTACGGAGGCTGGTACGACGGCAACCCGGCGAACCTGAAGCCGGCGGCGGACGCGGCCGTCGCGGCGGAGGTGGCAGCCCTCGCAGGCGGGAGCGAACGGCTCGCCCGGCGCGCGTTGGAGCTGCTCGGGACCGGTGACCTCCGGTTGGCCGGACACCTCGCCGAGATGGCGACGCTGGCGGATCCCTCCAGCACAGGCGCCCACGATGCCAAGGCCACGGTGTTTGCCGCCCTTGCGGACGATGCCACTTCGACCATGGCAAAGGGGGTGTTCACCTGGGCAGCGAGTGAGTCGAGGCACCGGAGCTCGGGCGCCGGCAGCGGAGCCGGCAACGTCTGAGCTCAACCCGAGGCCCGTTTGGCCTCACCCCAAAACCCATGGCTAATCTCGCCCCCGTGAGTCTCCGCCGCGGCCTCGCGCCGATCGCCCTCGGTGCCGGGCTCGCGCTCGCTCTCGGCGGCTGCAAGTTCAGCTGGCCGACGTTCGGCGAATCGCACGGCGCCTCGGTCCAGGGCCACGATGTGGCGAAGCTGTACTCCGGGATGTTCATCACCGGGTTGTTCGTCGCCGCACTCGTCTGGGCACTCATCTTCTGGTGTGTGATCCGGTATCGGCGCAGGCGCAACAACGACGGGATCCCCCGTCAGTTCCAAGAGCACATCCCGCTCGAGATCACCTACACGATCCTGCCGCTCGTCATCGTGATCGTGATCTTCGTGTTCACGGTGCTCACCGAGAACAACGTCGACGCCATCAACCACCCGCCGACCGCTACGGTCAACGTGCTCGCCTACCAGTGGGGCTGGGACTTCCAGTACAGCAACGCAAACGGGCTGACGCTGCGCACACAGGGCGCCCCCCACTCCGCCCTGCCGCCACCCACGGGCTACACCTCCAACGTGTACCCGCAGCTCGTCCTGCCGGAGGGCCGCACGACGAAGATCATCCTGAAGTCGGCCGACGTCGTCCATGACTTCTACGTGCACGCATTCAACTTCGATCGGTTCGCCCAGCCGGGGGTCACGAACGTGTTCGAGATCACCCCGACGCAGAACGGCGTCTACCCGGCCCAGTGCTCTGAGTACTGTGGCCTGTACCACTCAGAGATGCTGTTCAGCGTGCGCGTGATCCCCTACAAGCAGTACGAGAGCTGGTTGCACTACTACGAGAACCACCAGGGCCAGATTCCGAAGCACTACCCCCTCACCCAGCAATGACCACGCTCGTCACCCGCCCCGAAGCTTTCGTCGGCCCTTCCGAGGAGGAGCACGGCACCAGCGGCCTCCTCAAGTGGATCACCTCCACGGACCACAAGGTGATCGGCAAGAGCTACACGATCACCGCCTTCATCTTCTTCCTCATCGCCGGCTGCATGGCGATGATCATCCGGACGCAGCTCGCCGCGCCGGACAACCACATCGTGAGCCAGCACGTCTACAACGAGCTGTTCACGATGCACGGCAGCGTGATGCTGTATCTCTTCGCGGGCCCGTTCGCCTTCGGCGGTCTGGCCAACTTCATCGTTCCCCTGCAGGTGGGGGCGCCCGACATGGCGTTCCCGCGGCTCAACGCCTTCTCGTACTGGCTCTACCTGAGCGGTGGCACCATCATGCTGCTCGGTTTCGTGACTACGAGCGGGGCGGCCGACTTCGGCTGGGTCGCCTACGCACCGCTCTCGAACTCGATCAACACGCCCGGCGCAGGGCCGGACATGTGGATCGCTGCGTTGGTGCTGACCGGGTTCTCCGCGATCTTCACCGGCGTGAACATCTGCGCCACGGTCTTCTACCTGCGCGCCCCGGGCCTCACCATGTTCCGGATGCCGATCTTCACCTGGAACATGCTGGTCACCGGGATCCTCATCCTGATCGCCTTCCCGGTGCTCACCGCCGCGCTCGTCATGCTGTGGTGTGACCGCCACATCGGGAGCCACATCTACACGGTTGCCGGCGGCGGTGTACCGGTGCTCTGGCAGAACCTCTTCTGGTTCTTCGGGCACCCCGAGGTCTACATCCTCGCCCTGCCGTACTTCGGCGCGGTGACCGACATCCTCGCTGTCTTCTCGCGAAAGCCCGTGTTCGGCTACAAGGGCATGATCTTCGCCACGATCTCGATCGCGGCGCTGTCGACGAGCGTGTGGGCACACCACATGTTCACGACCGGGACGGTGTTGCTTCCCTTCTTCAGCATCATGTCCTACCTGATCGCCGTACCGACCGGCATCAAGTTCTTCAACTGGATCGGGACGATGTGGCGGGGTTCGATCTCGTTCAACACCCCGATGATGTTCGCCGTCGGTTTCCTCGCGGTCTTCTTGTTCGGAGGCGTCACCGGCATCTTCTTGGCCTCGCCGCCGGTCGACTTCGCCATGCACGACACGTACTTCGTGGTCGCGCACTTCCACGAAGTCCTCTTCGGGACGGTGGTGTTCGGCGGGTTCGCGGCGCTCACGTACTGGTACCCGAAGTACACGGGCCGGATGCTGAACGACAGGCTCGGAAAGATCAGCTTCTGGTTCATGTTCATCGGTTTCTGGGTGACGTTCCTGCCCCAGTACCTGCTCGGCGAGGAAGGTATGCCTCGGCGCATAGCCGAGTACCTGCCGCACAGCAACTGGACGATCCTGAACCGGATCTCCACTGTCGGCGCCTACCTGCTCTTCATCTCCGTGGCGGTGATGCTCGTCAACATCCTCGAAGCGTGGCGGCGCCCGATACCGGCGGGTGACAACCCCTGGGACGCGCACACGCTCGAGTGGGCGACGTCCTCGCCGCCACCACACCACAACTTCTACTGGATCCCGCCGATCCGCTCCGAACGACCTGTTTGGGACCACAACCATCCCGAGCACACGGTCGTGCACGATCACCCGCCACGCACCGGCGGTGATCCCGCCGACGGTGGCGGACGGCGCGAGCGGGCTCGTGCCGACCAGTGGGCGCACCTCGGAGCTGCCGCGACGGTGGAAGGACCGACCAAGTACGGTGTGGTCGAGCGCCCGGTCGGTGACGGTGGCAATGGTGCCGGGCCGAATGGGGATCGAGACGACTCGGGAGGTGCCGAGTGAAGGCCGAAGGCAGCGTCCTCCTCGTCATCGCGGTGTTCTTCGCCATCGTCGCCAGCATCTACTGGCTCTGGAGCGGCGAGCAGAGCGGTACGGCCATGCTGGTCGGCACGTCGCTTCTCGGCCTCCTGCCCGGGAGCTACTACTTCTGGTGGTCCCGCCGGATGAAGCCGCGGCCGGAGGACGATCCGAACGCCGAGCGGGAGGAGGGAGCCGGCGTGGTCGGTGCCTTCCCGAGCTCGAGCATCTGGCCCTTCACCCTCGGAATCGCGGCCGCATCGGTGGCCTTGGCCCTCGTGTTCGGCTTCTGGACGGCCATCGTCGGGTTCGCCGTGGCGTTCATCGCGGTGCTCGGGGTGATCCGGGAGAGCCGGCGCGGCGGCGTGATCTGAGCGGCCGGCCGCGCACGCGCCTCCTGTGCGCCTCCTACGCGCCGGGGGCTTTGCGAGCTCCCGGTCCCCGTCCCGGCCCCTGTCCCGGCCCCCGTCCGCGCCTTCTCGCCGCGCCTCGCCGCTGCCGAGCCCTCGCGTCGCGGTTCAGCCTCATCGAGAAACGCACCACGAACCCCGCCAGCACCACCATCGCGGCCACGAACACGCCGAAGACGACCTCACCGGCCATCAGCCCGTCGGCTCCCGCCGGCGCAGGCGCACGAGCCCTTCCTGCACGAAGCTCGCCACGAGCTCGCCGACCTGGGTGAACAACAGGCCGCGGGCGATCCCGCGGGCGCCGGCAGCACTCGGTGAGTCCTGGTCGAAGAGCAGCCACTCGTCGACCCGGAAGGGGCGATGGAACCAGATGCAGTGGTCGAGGCTCGCTCCCATGAACTGCTGGTCCTGCCAGCGGATCTGGTGCGGCTGCAGGATGGAGTCGTAGAGCGTCATGTCGGACGCGTAGGTCATGACGGCTGCATGCACGAGCGGCTCGTCGGGCATCTTCCCGTTCGTGCGGAGCCAGAGCTGCTGGCAGGGGTCCTTCGGCTGGCCGCTGCGCATCCACGGGAGGTCGCCGATGAAGCGCTGGTCTATCGGACGGGGCCGGTTGAAGAACCAGTCGTCGTCGATCTGCCCGCGCATGGGCTCCAGGCGTTCCTCGACCGTCGGCAGGGTCTCGGGATCCGGCACGTCCGGCATGGGGAACTGATGATCGAGGCCGTCCTCGTAGACGTGGAAGGAGCACTGCATGTTGAAGATCGCGTGGCCGTGCTGGATCGCGACGACCCTCCTCGTCAGAAACGACCGCCCGTCCCGAATCCGGTCCACCTCGTACAGGATCGGAGCGGCGGGGTCGCCGGGACGGAGGAAGTAGCTGTGCAGGGAGTGCACGGTCCCGCGGTCGACGGTCCGGCCGGCCGCCACCAACGCTTGCCCGGCGACCTGGCCGCCGAACACCCGCTGGCGGTCCTCGTCGGTGTTCGCGCCTCGGAAGATGTTGACCTCGATCGGCTCGAGGTCGAGAAGTCCGAGCAGGTCCTCGAGGGCTTTGGTCACCTCGCAGACGATAGACTGCCGCCATGGCTGCGTTGACCGTCCGCGCCCGCGCGCTCATCTTCAGCGAGCACGGTCGGCGCCTCATGAAGTTCTTTGCAGTCTCGGTGATCTCGACGATCGTCACCCAGGGCCTCTTGTTCCTCTTCTACGACGTCGTCAAGATCCCCTCCGCGATGGAGTGCAACGTCCTCGCCACGGCCATCGCCACCATCCCCGCTTATTGGCTGAACCGCACGTGGACGTGGGGCAAGCGGGGCAAGTCACACCCGTGGAAGGAGATCGCTCCGTTCTGGATCATCTCCTTCGTCGGGCTCGTGCTGTCGACGGTGGCCGTCGGCGTCGCGGCGCACAACGCCGACGCCCTCTCGCACTCGCTCCTCGTCCGCAAGCTCTTCGTGCAGTTCGCGAACCTGTTCACCTACGGGGCGATCTGGGTGGGCCGCTACATGATCTTCAACAAGTTCCTCTTCGGGAACGCCACGACGGATGAGGACACCGGAGAGATCGAGGTGCCGGGCGAGGTCGAGGCGATCGTGGTCGAGGAGCACCGGGTTCGCGACGACGACGTCGCCTCGTCCACACACTGAGCGGCGCGGAGGCTCGCATGGCCAGCCTGCCGGACGCCCTCACGAGACTCGTTCCGATCGACGAGGGAGCGGCCGAGGCCGCTCATGGACTCCAGGCCCGGCTGACGAAGCCCGAAGGTTCGCTCGGCGGTGTCGAGGCCCTCGGCTCGCAGCTCGCTGCGATCTCCGGGCACGTGCCACCCCCGATCCCGCGCAGGGCGGTCGTCACGATCTTCGCGGGCGACCACGGTGTGCTCGCCGAAGGTGTGTCGCCCTGGCCAGCTGAGGTCACGGCGCAGATGGTCGCGAACGTCCTCGCCGGCGGCGCCGCGATCAACGCCATCGCGCGCGAGGTCGGTGCCGCTGTCGTGACCATCGACATCGGTGTCGCGACCCCCGTGCCCGGGCCTGTCGAACGGCTCGTGAAGGTGAACGTCCGACGTGGTACGGCCGACATCGCGCGTGAGGCTGCGATGTCACGTGCCGAGGCTCATCGGGCGATCCAGGTCGGTCTCTCGATCGCGGACCGCCTCGTCGACCAGGGTCACGACCTGCTCATCACCGGCGACATGGGCATCGGCAACACGACACCGTCGGCCGCGGTGATCGCGGCCATCACGGGATGGCCCGCCCGCTCGGTCACCGGCAGGGGCACGGGGATCTCGGACGAGATGTTGGACGTGAAGGTCGGTGTCGTGGAGCGAGCACTCGAGCGCGCGGCCGAGGCGCATGGGCTGGTCCCGACCGGTCTCGCCGCTCTCGACGCCGACGTGATCCTCGCAGAGCTGGGAGGGCTCGAGATCGGCGGCATCGCCGGGCTGTGCATCGGCGGCGCGCTGCGGCGGGTCCCGGTGGTGCTGGACGGCGCCATCTCGTTGGCGGGTGCGCTCGTGGCGTCAGCGCTCGCTCCGGTGGTCGCCGGTTACCTCGTCGCCGGGCACCGTTCCATCGAGCCCGGTGCGACGGCCGCTCTCGAGCACATCGGCCTCGAGCCCCTGCTCGACATGCAGATTCGCCTCGGGGAGGGGACAGGTGCCTGCCTCGCCCTGCCGATCGTCCGTGCGGCAGCACGTGTCCTGCACGAGATGGCGACGTTCGAGTCCGCCGGTGTCTCCGGCGCGTCCGAGCCGACGTCCTCGGGTTGAGTCAAGCCTCCGCGGCCGGCCTCGGCGGCTCTGTGCCTGGCCGCTCGCGGCGCCGACCGACCGCCGTCATCCACCCGAGTGCCAGCAGCGCCGCGCTACCGATCAGGACCGGCAGGTCTCCCGCATCGGCGTAGGGTGTCGTCCCACTGATCTTCGTCACCGTCGCCTCGATGACGTCCGGGCTGGAAAGGGGACTGCGCCGGATCACGACACCCGACGGCGTGATCACGGCGCTGTAACCCGTCGGCGCAGCCTGGACCACGTAGCGCCCCTCCTCGAGCGCTTGCAGCCGCGAGGCGGCGATCTCCTGAGCCGGAGCCTGGTTGCTCGAATAGGACGACGTGTTCGTCGGGACGAGGATGACCTCGCCTCCCGCCCGTACGCCAGAGCGGCCGCGCTCGGCGAAGAACACCTCGTAAGAGATCAAGACGCCGAAACGCCCAGCCGGCGTCGCCACCATCCCGCTCCCGGTCCCGGGTATCGCGTCGCGGGGAACGTCCTTCAGGTTGGCGAGGTGACTGAAGAAGGATCGCCACGGCACGTACTCGCCGAAGGGGACGCGGTGCACCTTCTCGTAGGTGGCCACGACATCGCCCTCGGGAGAGAACGCCACGACCTCGTTGCGGAAGCGGGTCGCCCCCACGTCCTCGGTGACCCCGGCGATGAACGTCGCGTGATAGCGACGTGCGATCGCAGCGAGCTCATGCTCGACGGCCGAACCGGGGAAGGGCGTCGCTCCCATGGACACGACGTCCTCTGGCCAGAGGATCAACTGCGGCCTCCCCGTTATCTTCGACGTCTCCTGCAGCGCCGCCTGCAGCACGTGCGAGGGCGGGACCTGGAGCTCGGTCAGTCCGCGGATGCCGCCGCCCTGGACGATCGCGACACGCAGGCGGTCATGTGCGGACGCGGGTATCGCCGGCGCCGCGACGGCGCCTGCTCCGGAGAGGGCCGCGACGCCGATGAGCCACGACATCGCTGTCGCGCGGCGAGGTCCCGTGACGAGCTCTGCCAGCGCACCGCCGGCGAGGACGAGCGCCAGCACGACGATGAGCGGCCCGCCGAGGCGGGCGGTGAACTGGAGCGGCCCTCCGATCTGGCCGAGGGCTGCCGACCCGAGCGGGAGACCCCCGAACGGCCAGCTCTGACGTACCCACTCGGCGAGCGTGAACGCGCCCGCTGCCGCCGGCACGCGCAGCGCGCCTGCCGCTGGCACGAGGGCGGCTCCGACGCCGAGGATGAGGGACTCGAGGATCACGAGCGCGACATAGCCGGCGCTGTTGAACTGCAGTGCCCATGTCAAAGCGACCGAGAACTGCCCGATCCCGGCCAGGAAGCCGACGGCGAGCCGTCCCTTCCAGCTCCGTCCGGAGAGAGCCGCCACGACGAGGCCGGCTCCGATGATCCCGAGAGGCCAGGGGAGGAGCGGGGGTAGGGACAGGCCGACGAGCGCGCCGCCGACGAGCGGCAGCACGATCCGGAGGGCAACCTCACGGGTGTGGCCCCCGCCTGTCCCGGCTCGGCTCTCCGGGCTCGCACCTGCCGGCGTCGGGTCCAGCCGGCTGCCGCCGGGCAGGGCTTCGGGTCTCCCGGTCGTCAAGTCCAGGGCCCGCCTCCGAGCTGCATGGCACCCCTCTCGCCGCTCGTGATGCAGGCAGGGACACCGATTCCGCCGAGGGCGGCGCCCGCGATCCCGATCCCGCCTTCCGCCGAGAGCAGCCGGGTGAGCCGCCCGACGAGGCTTCGATGGCCCGGCCGGTACTGCGGGAACGAACGGTCCCACCTCGTGACGTGCCATTCGACCGGATGAGCGCCGTGCCCGATCAGGCGCTCGACCTCGCCTGCGAGCTCGCATGCCAAGTCGTCGTCCGTAAGCCAGCTGATCCGGTCGTCTCCGGCTCGGCCCGCCGAGACGCGGACGAGGTGAAGGCGCTCGCTCGACATCCACGGCCACTTCACCGACAGCCATGTCGCTGCTGTCATGAGCGTTCCCTCGACCCGCGGCACGAGAACGCCCGTCCACTCGCTCGGGAGGGACACCGACGACGCCGGATAGGCGAGGTTGAGGACCGCCACCGAGGCGTGATCGATCCGTGCCAGCACGTCGGCTGCGAGGGGCACTGCCGCCTTCAGGAGCGGTTGCGCGGCCCAGGCCGGAAGAGCCAGCACGATGCCATCGCAGTCGAGGGTGCCGCCGGCGTGCTCGACCTGCCAGCCGGGTCCGTGGCGGCGGATCCCTCTCACGGGCGTGCCGGGTCGGAGCTCGACCCCTGCACCCCGCAGCTCCGCGACGCAGGCGTCGACCATCCTTCCGAGCCCACCTCGCAGCCCGAAGAACGGCGACCCGGGCCGAGTGGACGGCGCCCCTTGCGGCGCCTGCACCGGAGCAGGAGGAGGTACGAGCGCGGCGAGCGCGCTCATGACGTCCCTCTGCCCGACGAGGGCCGAAGCGATCTGCGGTGCGGCCACGCCGAGTGACATGGCGTCGACGGAGCCGGCGTTGATGCCGCCGAGCAGAGGGTCGACAAGGCGGTCGACGACCTCGTCGCCGAGGCGAGGCCGCAGGATCGCTCCTGCCGAGCGCTCTCCGCCCGCACCGTCTCCGGGCGCATCGTCTGCCTCCGGGTCGTCCTGTCCGAGTCCCACCTCCGCCCGCGCGATCGGTGGACCGCCCGCCGCCGCGAGGGCGGCCTGTCGAGCCTGCTCGACTCCGGCTTCGGTCACGATCCCGCTCTCGGCGACGGCGTCGAGGTCGGTCGGAACGCCGAGGACGAGACCTCTCGGGAGTCCACGCATCTCGCCGTGTGAGTAGACGCCCGCGGTGCGTGCACCGGGAGCTACGAGATCCTCTCCGAGGCCGAGGTGGCGGCACAGCCGCTCGGCGCTCGGATCGCGGCGCAGGAACTGATCAGGTCCGAGCTCGACCGCCATCCCGGCGATCGTGCCCGTGCGGACCTTGCCGCCGAAACGCTCGCTCGCCTCGAAGACCACCACCTGCCCGGCACGTCGCCGCGCGCCGGAGCGAGCGTGGGCCTCTCCGGCCTCGGCCGAGACCGGCTCGAGCCCAGCGAGGACTCGGGCTGCGGCGAGGCCGCTCACCCCGCCGCCGATGACGGCGACGACCTCACCCGCGCCGTCACGCCGCGCCATCGAGCCCCTCCGCCGCCTTCCGGATCAACCCGGCGAGCGCGTCGCACAGGCGCGGGTCGGCGTTGAGCGACTCAGTCCGGGCGAGCTCCAGCCCCACTTCCCGCGCCACGGCCTGCGCCTCGACGTCGATGTCGTAGTTGACCTCGAGATGGTCCGACGTGAACCCGGCCGGGCAGACGACGGCGCGCTCGGTCCCCTCTCGCGCCAGCGTCCGGATCACGTCGAGCACGTCCGGCCCGATCCAGGGCTCAGGCGTGCGCCCGGCGCTCTGCCAGCACACGCGCCACCGCTTGACGCCGGCGCCGCCTGCCACCGAAGCGGCGGTCTCCTCCAGGCGGACGTCGTAGCCGTCTCCCGACTCGATCACGCGCACCGGCAGCGAATGCGCCGTGACGAGCAACTCGGTGGACGGATCCTCGACGCCCACGCCGAGGGACTGGTAGGCCGCCGCGACCCGCTCCACGAGCAGCGAGATCAGCACCGGGTGATCGTGCCAGTCCTCGACGAAGGCCGCCGGCAGGCCTGCGTCATCGGCGGCCGCCCTCGCGCGGGCGATGTACTCGCCCACGCTCGCCGACGAGTAGTGGGGGGCGAGGACGATGCCGACGAGGCCGGTGACTCCGAGCGCCGCGAGCTCGCGGACGGCGGACTCGATGTCGGGGGAGGAGTGTTTCGAGCCGTATCGGCACGCGTAGCGGTCGCCGTCCCCGCCCTCGAGTGCCGCTTGGATCCCGGCCACCTGCTCCTCTGTCCGTGCGGCGAGCGCGGAGGTGCCGCCGACGGCCTCGTAGCGCCGCACGAGGTCGGCGAGCTGTCCGGGCGAGGGCGGGCGACCCCGCCGCACATCCGTATAAAAGGTCTCGATCTCCCCCAATCCGCCCGGCGTCCCGTATGCCATCACGACGACGCCGACCGAGGCGCCCCTTCCGGTCACCGCACGCTCTCCTCGTGGACGAGGTCCACGACCGCCTGGAGCACCCCCGGGTCGGTCTCCGGCAGCACTCCGTGCCCGAGGTTGAACACATGGCCGGGGAGACCTGCTGCGTCCTTCAGAACCTGGCGCGCGGCGTCCTCGACGACGCCGACCGGGGCGAGGCAGATGGCCGGGTCGAGGTTGCCCTGGAGCGCCAGGTGGCGGCCGGTGCGCTCGGCGGCGTCCTGGAGCGAGACGCGCCAGTCCACGCCGACCACGTCCGCTCCGGCTTCTGCCATGAGGTCGAGCAGCTCACCCGTGCCGACGCCGAAGTGGATCAGCGGCACGCCGAGGTCGGAAAGACCGGCGAAGATCCGACGCGTGGCCGGCATGACGAAGTCGCGGTACTCGCGTCGCGACAACGACCCCGCCCAGCTGTCGAACAGCTGCAGAGCCTGTGCTCCCGCCGAGGCCTGCGCCCGGAGCGAAGCGAGGCAGTTCTCCGCCAACGCGTCGAGCATCCGATGCCAGGTCGCCGGGTCGCCGTGCATGAGCGACTTGGTCCGGCCAAACGTCCTCGACGGCCCGCCCTCGACGAGATAGCTCGCGAGTGTGAAGGGCGCGCCGGCGAAGCCGATCAACGGCACGTCGAGCTCCGCCCTCAGCAGGCGGATCGTCTCGAGGACCGGTGCGAGGTCGAGCTCAGGCTCGATCGGGCGGAGGCGAGACAGGTCCGCCTCGCGGCGGAACGGCTGGTCGAGGACCGGTCCCCGTCCGGGCTCCACCTCGATCCCGACCCCGATGGCTGCGAGAGGAACGACGATGTCCGAGAAGAGGATGGCGGCGTCGACCCCGTAGCGGCGCACCGGCTGCAGGGTCAGCTCCGCAGCGACGTCGGGGTTCGCGACCGCCTTCAAGATGCTCCCGTCTCCCCGGATGGCTCGGTACTCGGGAAGCGAGCGTCCCGCCTGGCGCATGAACCAGACCGGCGTCCGGTCCACGGGTTGGCACCGGCAGGCCGCGAGGAACCTCACGTCCTCGACCCTACTTGGCCCTGGTGGAGCGCCTCCGGACGCCCGCGCGGTCCTGCGATCTCCGCGAGCAGATCATGCGGAGAGATTCGTGGCCCGTTTGGCCTGAGGGGCCGAAGTTGGGGTAAGAACTTGTGCCATGGCTGACGCCGCCGCCGCCATCGAGCGCCCGCACGCCGGAGGTCACCCGGTAGCAGAGCGCCCCCAGATGCTCGCGGTCGGCGTCATGATCTGGCTCGGCTCGGAGTTCATGTTCTTCTCGGGCCTCTTCGCGGCCTTCTTCACGATCCGGGCGAACGCCAAGGTGTGGCCCCCTCCCGGCACGAAGCTCGACACCTACCAGGCGCTCGCCTTCACGTTCGTGCTGCTCGCCTCCAGCCCCACGATGCAGGTGGCTGTCTGGGCCCAGGAGCGCGGGGAGTTCGCGAAGGCCAAGCGTTGGATCATCATCAGCTTCGTCCTCGGGGCGGCGTTCCTGGCCAACCAGATGTACGAGTGGAAGACGCTGCCGTTTCGCCCGAGGACGAATGCCTACGGCTCGCTTTTCTACATCATGAGCGGCCTGCACGGCCTCCACGTGCTCCTCGGCCTCCTGGCCATGATCGCGTTGCTCGGCCGCCTCGCCGGCTCGAAGGAGGATCCGGGGGAGACGGCGGTCTTCCAGGCCGTCAGCTATTACTGGCACTTCGTCGACATCGTCTGGATCGGGCTGTTCAGCGCCCTCTTCCTGCTCTCGTGAGGCTCATGGGACTCCGACTGCTCCGCAAGATCCTCGTTCCCTTCGCAGCGCTGGTGCTGGCTGCTGCCATCGCGACCATCGCGATGGGACACACGCACAGCACGACCGCCGCGTCGACGCCGTCGATGTCACCGGAGGCGATGCAGCTCGCCTCCCTGGCCTCGCAGACCACGAAGGGACAGCTCGCCGAGGGCTACCAGCTGTTCGCCGCGCACTGCTCGTTCTGCCACGGCACCCGCGCCGACGGCACGACCGGCATCGCCCCGAACCTGCAGGGCCTCGGAGCAGGGACGGTCGATCTCTGGCTGTCCACCGGTTGGATGCCTCTCAAGACGCCGAGCGCTCAGCCGGAGAACAAGGTGCCGAGCTTCTCGCCGTCGCAGATCCGCGCCATCGCGATGTGGGTGGCGTCCCTGCGCCCGGGAGGCGTGCCGCTCGCACCGAAGCTCGACCTCAAGTCTGCGAGCCTCTCGACCGGCTTCAGCCTGTTCACCCTCAACTGCGCGCCCTGCCACACCATCACGGGCGCCGGCGACGCGCTGGCGGACGGGTATCACGCTCCCCCGTTGCACGGCATCTCAGCGGCGCAGGTGTGGGAGGCCGTGCGTTCCGGACCGCAGAACATGCCGATCTTCGGTGACCGGAACATCACGCCGTCGCAGCTCGAGGACATCGTGAGGTACGTGACCCAGAAGATCGAACACCCGCAGAACCCGGGCGGCCTCGGCCTCGGTGGCGTCGGCCCGGTCGCGGAGGGCTTCCTCGGGCTGTTCGCGGGCGTGGGCGCATGCCTCGCTGCGGCGTACTGGGTGGGCGACCGCACCGAACGAGAGGAAGAGGAAGACCCGCACGGGCACGGCACGGATCACGGTCCGGAAGGCCCCGAGACTGCCCCCGAGGGAGCACATGCCTGATTCGCCGGACACCCCGGATGCGCCCGATTCGACAGGCGGGGTTCCCGCAGCCGGCGCCGTGCCGCAGTCGCCCGGGCACGAGGGTGCCACCGGGACGCCTGCGGGCGCCCATCCGAGCGACTCGCCGAACGGACCGGACTCGCAGCCTCCGACCATGGTCAAGGTGAGCATCAACGCGCCACAGTTCCAAGTTGCGGCGGCTCACCCCGAACGGGTCGAGCGCGGCATCGCCGTCATGTTCGTGCTCGGTCTGCTCGGGTTCGCCGGCTTCGGCGCCGCCTATTACCAGAACGCCGCGAACTACTGGCTCGGCGGGTCCCTCGCAGTCGGCTTCTTCGGCCTCGGCGTCGGCATGGTGGCCTGGGGCAAGTACCTCATGCCGCGCGGGCCTTTCTCGGAGTCCCGCCACTCGGCGGCTCCGACGGAGGAGGAGCGCGAGGCGTTCCTCACCGATTTCTCGTCTCGCGGGAAGGTCGCAGTCGAGCGGCGAGGTTTCCTCTTGAAGATCCTCGGCGTGGCCGGCGGCGTGTTCGGGATCGTGGCCATGTTCCCGCTGTTGCGTTCGCTCGGCCCCTTGCCGAAGAACATGTTCTACGTCACGAAGTGGCGGAAAGGGTCCTACCTCACCACCTCCGACGGTCGCCGCGTCCACGTGGACGACCTCGACGTCGGCAGCGTGATGACCGTCTTCCCGCAGGACGACGTCGGCGGGGCGATGAGCCAGACGATGCTCATCCGGATCTCCACCGTCAACGTGATCACCGCCGCTGACCGGAAGTCGTGGGGTCCGGCCGGGTACGTGGCGTTCTCCAAGGTGTGCACGCATGCCGGTTGCCCGGTCGCGCTGTACCAGAAGCTCATCGAAGAGCTGCTCTCTCCGTGCCACCAGTCCATCTTCGACATCGGACCGGACCCGGACCACCCGGGCTGGTACACCCCGGCCATGCCGGTGTTCGGGCCCGCCCCTCGGCCACTGCCACAGCTCGCCCTCTACATCGACAGGCAGGGGTACCTGCGGGCGCAGGGGCCGTATTACGAGCCGGTCGGGCCTGGCTTCTGGGAGCGTGGGGCTCAGGGGATCGCGCAGTGATCGACAGCCTGTACCGCTGGGTCGACGATCGCCTCAACATCTCGGGCGGGACCCGCAAGCTCCTCAACAAGATCTTCCCCGACCACTGGTCGTTCATGCTCGGCGAGATCGCGCTCTACTCGTTCGTGATCCTCGTCCTGACCGGGATCTTCCTCAGTCTCTACTTCGTGCCGTCGCAGAAGGACGTCATCTACCACGGGTCGTACCTGCCGTTGGACGGCACCCACATGTCCGAGGCGTACGCGTCCACGATCAACCTGAGCTTCTCGGTTCGCACAGGGCTGCTCATGCGGCAGATCCACCACTGGGCGGCGAACATCTTCGTGGGCTCGATCGTCGTGCACATGTGCCGCATCTTCTTCACCGGCGGGTTCCGCCGGCCTCGTGAGTTCAACTGGATCATCGGCGTCAACCTGCTGATCCTCGCCATCTTCAACGGGTTCCTCGGGTACTCGCTGCCGGACGACCTCGTGTCAGGCACCGGCATCCGGATCGCCTTCTCGATCCTCGAGGCGCTGCCGATCGTCGGGAGCTACCTCGCCACCTTCCTGTTCGGGGGGAACTATCCGGGGACGGCGATCATCCCGCGCTTCTTCATCCTCCACGTGCTGATCCTCCCGGCGATCATCGCCGCGCTGATCGGCGCCCACCTCGGCCTGCTCGTCAAGCAGAAGCACACCCAGTTCGCCGGCAACGGCGCAACCGAGCGCAATGTCGTCGGCTCGCCGATGTGGCCGATCTTCATCGCGAAGACGAACGGGTTCCTGTTCCTCGTCGCGGGTGTGACGGCGGCTCTCGGCGCGGCCGTCCAGATCAACCCGATCTGGCAGTACGGCCCGTACGTGCCGTACCACGTGAGCTATGCCGTGCAGCCCGACTGGTACATGGGGTGGCTCGACGGGGCGCTCCGTGTCATGCCGAGCTGGGAGATCGTCTTCCCCGGACACATGATCCCGAACGCGTTCTTCCCCGGCATCCTGCTGCCGGGGATCACCTTCACGCTGCTCATGATGTGGCCGATGCTCGAGGCACGGATCCGCAACGACACGCTCGAGCACCAGATCCTCGAGGAACCGCGCAACAACCCGTGGCGCACATCCATCGGCGCAGCCGTGCTCTCGTTCTACTTCGTGCTGTTCGGGGCGAGCGCGACAGACGTGCTGGCGAACTACCTCCAGGTGTCGCTCAACACGGTTCTCATCACGTTCCGGGTGTTGTGCATCCTCGTGCCGCTCATCGTGGGGCCGGTGACCTACAAGATCTGCCTCGAGCTGCAGCACCAGCACCGGCCGACGAAGACGAAACGGCACAACATCGTGATGCGCTCGGCCGAGGGTGGTTACTCCACCATCGAGGTGCAGGCGCGGCCCGGCGACGAACGCACGATCCTGCCGCCGATCCCTGTCGATGCCATGATCCTCGTGAACGACGACGGTGAGCCGATCCTTGCGGACGGCGGGCCGGTCACGGTCGGTGCCGGAGCAAAGCCGGGCGCCGGCTCGGGGCGCGGCAACGGATCTCGGGGCTTGTTCCGGATCCCTCGCTCGTACCGGTAGCTCGTTGCCTCGAGAGGGCGCACAGCGGCATCGACTCGTGCTGCACCCGTGGCGAGGACGCACACGGCGTCCCGAGGCGCCCGAGCAACGATGAAGTGACCCCTGCGAGCCGGTGGTGGGACTCGAACCCACGACCTGACGATTACAAGTCGCCTGCGCTACCAGCTGCGCCACACCGGCGATGCGCCGGCGCCGCACGAGAGCTGAGGCGCCGGGCTGGTCTCAGTCCCGAGCCGGGGCCTTCCAGAGGGAGCGGCACGGGATCTTGTCGCGATCGCACCGGTCGGAGTACTTCTCGGCGATCTCGGTGACCTCCTTGAGGAGGCCTTCCGCGAGCGTGATCGGCTCGAGGCCGAGACCGAGCAGGCGCCGGTTCTCCACGTAGAGCTCGTTCTCGGCGTCCTCGTTGCGCGGGTTGTCGACGAAGTCGATGTCCGCCCCGGTGATCTCCGACACGAGCTTGGCGAGGTCCCGCACACGGTGCGTCTCGGTCATCTGGTTGAGGATCTGCACACGCTCGCCGCGCTGTGGCGGATTGAGCATGGCGAGCTCGATGCAGCGGACCGTGTCCTGGATGTGGATGAAGGCCCGTGTCTGGCCCCCGGTCCCGTGCACGGTGAGCGGGTACTTGATGGCGGCCTGCATGAGGAACCGGTTGAGCACCGTCCCGTAGTCGCCGTCGTAGTCGAAACGGTTGATCAACCGCTCGTCCCGCTGCGTCTGCTCCGTCTGGGTCCCCCACACGATGCCCTGGTGCAGGTCGGTGACGCGAAGCTTGTCGTTCTTGGCGTAGTAGGCGAAGAAGAGCTGGTCCTGGGTCTTGGTCAGGTGGTAGATGCTGCCCGGGTTGGGCGGGTACAGGATCTCCTGCTCGATCGTCTCACCTTCCTCGGTCTCGAGCCTGACGCGGAGGTAGCCCTCCGGGATCTTCATCCCGGCTGTGCCGTAGCCGTAGACACCCATCGTCCCGAGGTGGACGACATGCACGTCGGTGCCAGACTCGACGATGGCTGCGAGCAAGTTGTTCGTGGCGTTCAGGTTGTTGTTGACCGTGTAGCGCTTGTGCCACGAGCTCTTCATCGAATACGGAGCAGCCCGCTGCTCGGCGAAGTGCACGACGGTCTCCGGCCGCCACTCCTCGATCAGCGACAGCAGCCGGTGGTAGTGCTCGGCCACGTCGAAGCGGCGGAAGCCGATCTCTCTCCCGCTCAGCTCCTTCCAGGCGGCAAGCCGCTTGCCCATCGGCGATATCGGGGTCAACGACTCGACCTCGAGCTCGTTGTCGATGTTCCGGCGGGACAGTTTGTCCACGATCAGCACATCGTGTCCCCGATCGGACAGGTGCAGGGAGGTTGGCCATCCGCAGAAGCCATCCCCGCCGAGGACCAGTACTCGCATTTGAACGCGACTCCTTGCGAAGAGTTGAGAC